>NZ_JBHWHH010000001.1:0-119108 GCF_042732555.1 Nocardia sp. NPDC059764 | reverse complement strand
GCGTTCGCACCCGGGGCGATTTTTGTTCCGGTCCCGCGGCCGGTTCAGCCGGCCAGCGCCGGGGCGCGGCGCGTTTGCAGGATCTGCTCCAGCAGCGCCACCAGCACCAGCTTCACCGACTCCCGATCGCGGGCGTCGCAGTCCATGAGGTGGATGGCGGGGGACAGGTCCAGCGCCTCGCGGACCTCGCTCAGCTCGAAGCGTGATCCGGACTCGAATCGGTTGACCGCCACCACGAACGGCGTCCCGCGCTGCTCGAAGAAGTCCAGCACCGGGTAGCAGTCCTCGACCCGACCGGTGTCGACCAGCACGATGCCGCCCAGCGCGCCGTCGAGCAGATCGTCCCAGAGGAATTCGAAGCGCTCCTGGCCGGGCGTGCCGAACAGGTAGAGCACCAGACCGGCGTCGAGGGTGATGCGCCCGAAGTCCAGCGCGACCGTGGTGGTGGTCTTGCCGGTGGCCAGGCCCGGATCGTCCAGTCCCACCGACACTTCGGTCATGGCGGCCTCGGTGGACAGCGGTTCGATCTCGGAGATCGCCCCGATGAAGGTGGTCTTCCCGACCCCGAATCCGCCGCTGGTCACCACCTTCACCGAGGAGGCCAGCGGCAGCGGATCGCCGGATATATCAGAGGTTCCGAACAAGGTCCCGGATCCTTTCCAGAGCAGCGGTGGAGAGTTCGTCGGTGCGTCCCACCGACACGTGCCCGGCCGACACCAGATCACTGACCAGCACCCGCGCCACCCCGATCGGTACCCGTAGGGCCGCACCGATTTCGGCGATGGAATGCGGGCGCTGGCACAGTCGTGCCACCCGTTCGAGTTCGAAGCGTAGCGGTGCGGACAATGCCGCCGGGGTGGCGCGCACCAGAGCCTCGATGCGCAGCCCGTCGACGACGGGGGTGGTGCGTCCGGAGGTGATCATGAAGGGTCTTACCACCGGTTCGTCGGAGTCGTGAAATCCTGTCGGTCGGGCGCCGGGCGCGGGCGCGCCGGACCAGCCGCTGGGGCGGGTCGGTGCGATCATGCGCGCGTCCGGCAGCCGATGCGAATCATTCATCGGCTCAACGATTCTCGCAGTTCACTGATCAGCGCCGGGGTGAGCAGCGCGCCGGCCCGGTCGGCCAGCACCGCCATCTGGTAGCCGACCAGCCCGACATCGGCGTTGTGGTCGGCGATGACGCCGATGCAGCTGCCGTTGGCCATGGCCGACACCAGCAGGAACCCGCGTCCCATCTCGATCATGACCAGCCGCAGGCCGTCGAAATCGTAACTGCGGGAAGCGCTTCGGCCCAGGCTGGTGAGGCCGGAGACGATGGCGGCCAGCCGGTCGGCGCCATTGCGGTCCAAGCCTTGGGACATGGCCATGAGTAGCCCGTCGGAGGACACCGCGACGGCGTCACGGACGCCGTCGGTGGTGCGCACGAAATCCGCCAGCAGCCAGTTGAAGGTGTGCGGATCGGTATCGGTGTAATGGGTGGTCACCCGGTGTCCTCCTATGCTCGCGATCCGGGTCGGGGCGGTTCGCCGCCCTGCCCGCGCTGATGCCCGGATCGGAATCCGGCCAAAATGCTGCGTATCTCGTCGGGTGAACGGTCCGCGACCGGCGTCGGGGTTGGCCGCCCGGCTGCCGGTTGAGCGCCACCCGGAGTGGCGCCCGTGTGCCCGCGAGTCTTCCGGCTCCGCTTGACGAGACCGTTTCGCGTACGTTGCACCTCCGGGACGGCTCCCGAAACGTCCGGCCCCGCCGCCGGTGAGCCCGGCGAAACCGGCTCCACGGCAGCGGTCTTCGGCGCGGCGGCCGCGGTACCGCCGCCCGTCGTCCCGGCGGGCTTCACGGTGGTCGCCGAAGCCGTGCCGGGGTTCTCGGTCGCGGCCGTCGTGCCCGCGGTGCCGGTTGCCCGCGGGGCGCCGGGTGTGACGGCCGCACCGGATGTCGTGATCGGCGGTGCCGGAACAGGCGGCAGCGCGGCGGAATCGGTGACCGGGCCGGTCGACGCGGGCCGCGAGACCGTGGGCGTCGGCGCCGGGGCCTGCTGATCCTTGTCCGGGCGCGGAACGAGCTTGATCGTGTTGGGGCGCACCGGCGAACCATTGCCGCCGGTGGGTTCGCTCGGGGCCGCGGAGCCCACGTCGCCGATGATCTCGGTGAGGGCCGCGAACGCGGCGGCCGTGTCGTAGACGGGGTCGGTGGCGGCGGGGGCCGAGGGCTCCGCCTCGTCCTCCGGAGGCTCCGCGAGGGCAGCCGGTGCCACCGCGGGCGTGGAGCTGTGGCGGCCGGGCTTGGACTCGGGCATGGTGCCCACCACGGTCGGAAGCTGCGCTCCCGCCGCGTGTTTCGAGTCCTGCGGTGCGGCGGGCCGGTCGGCGGCGGGGTCGCCGAGCAGCTCGGTCGGCAGCAGCATGCGTGCCACCACACCGCTGGTCGGCGACACCGTGAGCTCGACCTCGATGCCGAGCCGCCGCGCCAGCCGGCCCACCACGTAGTGCCCGAGGAACCGGGTGGGCGCGACCAGGAAGTCGGCCTCGCCGCGCAGCCGGGCATTGGCGGTGGCGAGCTGGTCGGGCGGCATGCCGACGCCGTGGTCGACGACCGCGATCATGTACCGCGAGCCCAGGCGGCGGCCGTAGATCTCCACCTCGAGGTCGGGCGGGGAGAACGACAGCCCGTTCTCGATGAGTTCGGCGAGCATGTGCGCGACCTCGCTGACGTGCGCGCCCGCGATGGCGGTGTCGTCCACCCGGCGCAGCACCACCCGCCGGTAGTCGTCGACCTCGGACAGTCCGGCCCGGATGACGTCGGTCAGCGGGATGGGCTTGGACCAGCGGCGCGGGCTGGATTCGCCGACCAGCACCAACAGGCTCTCGGCATTGCGGCGCATGCGGGTGGCCAGGTGGTCGAGTTCGAAGAGGTTGGACAGCGCGTTGGGGTCGAGTTCCTCACGTTCGAACTCGCTGATCAGGCCGAGCTGGCGGCGCACCAGGTTCTGATTGCGCCGGGCCAGGTTGGCCATGGATTCGGTGGAGTTGCGGCGCAGCCGGGCCTGGGCGGAGGCGAGTTCGTAGGCGGTGGTCTGCACCCGGTCCAGGGCGGTGGCCACGGACGCGATCTCGGCGCCGGCGCTCTCGTCGGCGCGGACCGGTTCGGGCGGTTCCGGGTCGGCGTTGTCGGAGTTCTGCCAGGCCTCGATGAGCTGCGGCAGTCGCCGCCCGGCCACCACGCCGGCTTCCTCGGCGAGGTCGGCGAGCGGTCGCACGATGGCGCGCACGGTGGCCACCACCAGCCACACCTGGGCGGCAATGGCGAGCGCGGCGGCCAGCAGGTACAGCGCGAGCACCAGGGTGGCGTCGCGGCGCAGGTCGCCGGCCCGGCCGGTGATCTCGCCGCCGATGCTGCGCTGCACGGTGCGTTCGCCGTCGATGACCGAGCTCATCTCGCGCCACCAGTCGGCCGGGTTCACCGGTTCGGTGAGGGGTCCGCGGATGGAGGCGATGGCGACGGCCTCGGCGGTGTTCACCCGGATGGACTCGTCGGTCTGCATGGCGGCGTACAGCTTCGACCGCTGCGCGGGGGTGGCGTCGCGTTCGAATCCGGTGATGGCGGCCTGCTTGGCGGCGCGGATGTCGAGGAACTTCACGTACTCGCCGGGGCCGAACTCGCCCGCGGCGAAGACGCCCGCGAGGAAGCCGCGCTCCTGGGCGGTGAACTCCTTGACGTCGCCGAGGTCGTGCAGCGATTGCAGGCCTCGCCACAGCTGTGGGTCGGGCGCGTGGTCGAGGCCGGGCCGTGCCTGGTTCAGCGCGGCGATGGCATTGGTGTAGAAGGTGAACGACGCGGCACGGTCGCTGCGCCCGGCGTCGACGTCGGACCGGTTGGCGGTGACGCCGGAGAACTGGGACAGCCCCGAGCGGACCTGATCGGCGCCCGGCGGCTGATCGCTCAGGGTCTGATTCAGCTGCTGCAGTGCGGTATCGGTGGCCAAGCGCTGGTTGCCGATGGCGGGCCGGGCCGCGGCGTCGCCGCCGAGCATGCCGTTGGTGAGGCCGCGTTCGCGCTGGATCTCGTGCACCAGGTCCTGGACGTCCAGGGCGAGGCGCACCGCCCGCGCGGTCTCGCCGGTGTCGCGGAAACTGTTGACCTGGTGGGTGATGATGACGGCCAGCAGGGCCAGCACCAGCGCGACGGAGAAGATCAGGATGCGGCGCAGGCGCGCCGCGATGGTGCGCGGCCGGATCAATTCCCGTGGCGGCGTGAGCTTCACGTTACCCGGCGGCAACATTTTCGCCGTACCCACCTTCACTCCGTCTCCCGATTATCAGCTGGCGTGCCGACCCGGGCCGAGCACATGGAGAATAGTCAGCAACGTCGCACACCCGACCCTGGTCCGCAATTCGAACGATGCCGATGTGGTGTGCGGAACTCGGTGTCGCGCGCGCTATTACGAATCTGGTCACAATGTGTGAGAAGCAGATGTGATCTTCGCGTCGCCGGGGAAACAATGGGGTGAACAACGGCTCACCGCTGTTCGCGCGGTGGTCGCCAGGTGTGCGCCGCCGGTCGAGAGGAGTGACGGCCATGCAGCCAAGTCCTGTTTATCCGGTTCGTGTACGAGGGGATCTCGATCCCGCGGTCTCCCGCTGGCTGTGGATAGTCAAGTGGATACTTGCTATTCCACACCTGATCGTCCTGCTCTTTCTGAGCATCGCCTATCTCGCGGTCAGTGTCGTCGCCTTCTTCGCCATCCTCATTACCGAGCAGTATCCGAGAGCGCTGTTCGATTTCAATGTCGGTGTGCTGCGCTGGAGTTGGCGGGTGCGTTTCTATGCCTTCTCGCAGCTGGGCACCGATAAATACCCACCGTTCAGTTTGGAACCTGACCCGGCATATCCGGCGGACCTGGAGGTCGACTATCCCGAACGCTTCAGCCGCGGCCTGGCCCTGATCAAATGGTGGCTGCTCGCAATTCCGCAGTATCTGATCGTGGCGGCGCTGGTGTACGGCGGCCGGAACTCGTTCGCGCCCATGGCGATTCTCGTGCTGGTCGCGGTGATCGCGCTGCTGTTCACCGGCGTCTACCCGCAGGGCCTGTACGACTTCCTGATGGGCATCAACCGCTGGTCGTTGCGGGTGCGCGCCTACGCCTCGCTCATGACCGACGTCTATCCGCCGTTCCGGCTCGATCAGGGTGCGAGGGAGCCCGACGCCGCGGCCTCGTAGAGCCGCCGCACCACGTCCTCGATATCGGGTTCCTCGATGGACAGGTCGCGGACCTCGGCGCGCGCCGACACGGCCGCGAGCAACTGCGCGGCGGTGGTGGCCTCGGTATCGAAGGCCAGCCGCTGCCGCATGCCCGCGCCCGCGCTGTCGAGCAGTTTCGCCCCGGGCAGGTCGTCGAGGTCCGCGGTGGGCTCGGCGAGGTCGACGGTGAGCACGCGTTGCGCGCCGACGGTCGCGCCGAGCCCGGTCAGGGTGCCGTCGTAGATCAGCCGCCCGTGATCGACCACCAGCACCCGCTCGCACAACCGCTCGATATCGCCCATGTCGTGGGTGGTGAGCAACAGGGTGGTGCCGCGCTGGGTGCGCTCGTGCCGCAGGAATTCGCGTAATCGCTGCTTGGACAACACATCCAGGCCGATGGTCGGCTCGTCGAGGATGACCAGTTCCGGCGAATGCAGCAGCGCCGCCGCGACTTCCGCGCGCATGCGCTGCCCCAGCGACAGCTGTCGCACCGGCGTGTCGAGGGTGCCGCCCATCTCCAGCTGCGTGATGAGCTCGGCGGTGCGAGCCCGCGCGGCGCCCGGTTCGAGCCGGTGGATGGCCGCCAGGATCGAGAACGATTCGCGCAGCGGCAGATCCCACCACAGCTGTGAGCGCTGCCCGAACACCACGCCGATCCGTGAGGCCAGTTCGCGGCGCTGCCGCACCGGGTCCAGTCCACAGGTCCGCAACCGTCCGGCCGAGGGCACCAGGATCCCGGTGATCATCTTGATGGTGGTGGACTTGCCCGCGCCGTTCGCGCCGATATACCCGACCGCCGCGCCGGGCTCGACACGGAAACTCATGTCGTCCACGGCGGTCAGCACCTCGCGCCGCCGTCGCCAGCGGCCCTCCTTCTTGCTGACCGTGAAAGTCCGTGTCAGGCCCTCGATCTCGATGATGGCCCGCTCGCCGGTCCGGGTCCCGCTCATCCGCCGCCTCCTTGATAGTGCCTGGTCCCGAGCCGCCACAGGAACAGCGCCACCGCCCATACCCAGGCCGCCGCCACCGGGGCCGCCCACGCCAGCCAGCCCGGCAGCGGCGCGGGCCCGGGCAATCCGAGCAACGCGATGGCGGGCAGATAGGAGGTGAAGGCGACCGGAATCAGAAATCCGAACACGAGTTTCATCGGGGTGGGGAACACCGAGGTCGGTTGCATCGAGGCGTAGGAGCCGCCGTAGGTGAAGGAATTCGTCAGCTCCGAACCGTCGATCAGAAAGAACTGCACCCCGGCGGCGCACACGAAAAGCCCTGCGAAGATGGCGATTCCGGAGGCCACGGTGACCACGAACAGCACCAGGTGCGCTGAGGACCAGTGGATGTCGTTGCGCGCCAGGCCGAACGCGAGCACGGTGGCGGCCACCGCGATGCGCGCCAGCCGCCGCAATTGCACATCACTGGTCATGAGCTGGAGCAGCAGTGGTTGCGGCCGCAGGTAGTACGCGTCGAGGGTGCCCATCCGAATGTAGGTGGGCAGCGTGTCGGCGTGCCCGACCACCATGTCGGCGATGGCGAAACAGGTATTGCTCATGCCGAACAGCAGCAGCATGCCGTTCAGATCGAGCCCGCCCAGTTGCCGCACATTGTGGAAGACCACCCACATTTCGGCGAACTCCATCAGCCCGATCAGGAAGGCGCTCAGCACATCCGTGGCGAAGGACAGCGGGTACGCGCGTTGCGCGCGCAGCCGGGATCCGAGGACCGCGCGATAGGGCGCCAGACGTGAGGGGATCGCCTCACCCACCCTGCACCTCCAGCTTGCGGCGTCCCGCCCGCAGCAGCAGTTGCCCGAGCCCGACCAGAACCACCAACCAGAAGCATTGCACGGCAACGATTTCCACCGCAGCCCACCCGGTGGTTCGCCCGGACAGCAGATCGACCGGCCATTGCAGCATGGACGGGAACGGGGTGGAGTAGGCGACGGCGCGCAGCCAGCCCGGGAACAGGTGGACCGGCGCGAACAGTCCGGCCAGGAAGGTCCCGCAGATCATGTGCAGGGACCGCAGTCCGCGCGTCTCGATGAGCCAGAACCCGGCGAGGCTGACCGCGAACATGGACAGGAACGACAGGACCATGGCCAGCAGCAGGCTGATCGCGCCCAGCGCGTACGGGCCGGGCGTGGCCGGGAAGGCGAGTCCGAAGGTGAGCGCCCCGGCCAGGATGCTGGGCAGCCCGCGCGGCAGCAGTGAGAACCCCGCGCGTCCCAGGTATTCCGCGAGGTGCGCGAACTGGATGTCGACGGGTCGCAGGAAGTCGATGGCGACGTCGCCGGTGCGGATGCGTTCCACGATGTCGGGCAGCATCCAGAAGGCGATGGCGCCCAGTAGTCCCTGGGAGAGCCAGATGTAGGCCCCGATGGTGCCGCGGTCGTAGCCGCCGAAGCCGTTGTTCTCGCGGACGGCCGTCATCAGGACGGCCGCGCGGACGAAGCCGAACACGAGATTGGTGAGCAGGCCCGCCGCCATCGCCGGCCGATAGTGCGATTGTCTGCGAAACCCTGCTTTGACCAGCTGCCAGTAGACCCCCACGTCGCTGCGCACAGTGGTGTGACCCTACGGATGCGGCCGGTGTCCCGCAACGAGTTATGCTGGGTGCCGGTCTGTTGCGGTGTGCGTCACGTGGTCATAGGCAGCGGGTATGGCCGCCCGATTCGAAAGAAAATGATTTCGCTTCGGCGCCCATGTGATAGAAACAACAGCGTTTCACTTAGTTGCGACGCTAGGAACCACACGATGACCATTGCAGAGACGACCGTTTTCGAGGCGCTCGAATCCAATGTGCGTGGCTACTGCCGTTCCTGGCCGACCGTTTTCGACACCGCCCGCGGCGCGTGGCTGACCGACGAGAACGGCAAGGAGTTCCTGGACTTCTTCGCCGGCGCCGGCACCCTCAACTACGGTCACAACAATCCGGTCTTCAAGAAGGCCCTGGTCGACTACATCATGGCCGACGGCATCACCCATGCCCTGGACATGTCCACCGTCGCCAAACGCCGCCTGCTCGAGACCATGCGCGATCTGGTGTTTACCCCGCGCGGCCTCGACTACAAGGTCCAGTTCCCCGGCCCGACCGGCGCCAATGCCGTGGAGGCCGCGCTCAAGCTGGCCCGCAAGGTCACCGGTCGCACCACCGTCCTGAACTTCACCAACGCCTTCCACGGCATGACGCTGGGCGCGCTGTCGGTCACCGGCAACGCCGCCAAGCGCGCCGCCGCGGGCGTCCCCCTGGTGCACACCACGCCGATGCCCTTCGACGGCTATCTGGATGAGCCCGAGGACTTCTCGTGGATGCGCCGCGCGCTCGACGACACCTCGTCGGGACTCGACAAGCCCGCCGCCGTCATCGTCGAGACCGTGCAGGGCGAGGGCGGGGTCAATGTGGCCCGTGCCGAATGGCTGCGCACCCTGTCCGAATTGTGTTCGGCCCGCGGCATTCTGCTCATCGTCGACGACGTGCAGATGGGCTGCGGCCGCACCGGCCCGTTCTTCTCCTTCGAGATCGCCGGCATCACTCCCGACATCGTCGCGGTGTCCAAGTCCATCAGCGGCTACGGCCTGCCCATGGCGCTGGTGCTCATGCGCCGGGAACTGGACCAGTGGGCGCCCGGTGAACACAACGGCACCTTCCGCGGCCACAACACCGCCTTCGTGACCGCCGAGGTCGCGCTGCGCGAGTACTGGTCCGACGACGCCCTCGAGCGGTCCACCCTGGCCAAGGGCGCCCGCATCCACGATCAGCTGGTCACGCTCACCGAATCCTTCGGCGGCATCACCACCCGCGGCCGCGGTCTGGTCCACGGCCTGGTCTTCGAGGACGCCTCGCAGGCCGAGAAGGTCTGCCAGGTCGCCTTCGAACTCGGCCTGCTGGTCGAGACCTCCGGAGCCACCGAGCAGGTCGTGAAGCTGCTCCCGCCCTTGACCGTCAGCGATGACGAGATCACCCACGGTCTGGGCATTCTCGCCCGTGCCGTGGAGATCGTCCGCGACGGCCACTAGACGTCGGTCACCGCCCACACCGGTGCCGACCGGGTGCCGGGTTCCCAGCTGCGGAGGGAACCCGGCACCACCCCTTCTTTCTCGACCCGCAGCATTCGACGCACAGCTCTCCCAGGCCCTCGGGATCCCAGAATCACGGGGATTCCAACCGGTGACCGGCCGGGCCGGGAACGGCACAGTCGGACAGGTGGCGCTCGAAAGGCCCTCGGCCGCCACGGTCCCCGTCCCGTTCGCCCGAGGGGTGCTTCGTGTCCTCCATTGCCGTGCAGGCCCGGCCCGTCGTGGGCCGGCCACGCCTGCCGAACGTTTCCGCGCTGGCCCGTTTCGTCGCGCCGCTGCTGGTGGTCGTGGCCTGGCAGCTGGCAAGCGCGACCGGGGTGCTGCCCGAGCGACTGCTCGCCTCCCCGGTGACGGTCGTCGAGACGGCGGTGGACTTGATCAAGGACGGCACGCTGACCAAGGCCGTGTCGGTGTCCCTGAGTCGTGCGGCGCTGGGATTCGCCATCGGCGCGGCCGCCGGTATCGCGCTGGCGTTGGCGGCCGGGTTGAGCCGAGCGGGGGAGTACCTGGTCGACCCGCTCATGCAGATGCTGCGGACGCTGCCGTTCTACGGCCTGATCCCGCTGTTCATCCTGTGGTTCGGCATCGGTGAGCTGCCCAAGATCGTGCTGGTCGCCTTCGGCGTCGCGATTCCCCTGTACCTCAACACCTTCGCGGGCATCCGCAGCGTGGACGGCAAACTGGCCGAGCTCGCGCAGGTGCAGCGGCTCAGCCGCGCGGGACTGATCCGGCACATCGTGCTGCCGGGCGCGCTGCCCCAGACCCTGGTCGGGTTGCGGCAGTCGCTGGGCGTGGCCTGGCTGGCGTTGATCGTGGCCGAACAGGTGAATGCCGATGCGGGCCTGGGCTTCATGATCAACGACGCCCGCGAATTCCTGCGCACCGACGTGATCGTGGTCGGGCTGCTCGTCTACAGCGTGCTCGGGCTGCTCACCGACGCGCTCGTCCGTTCGATCGAGAGGAGAGCGCTGTCATGGCGACGCGGCTTCCTGGCACCCTGACCGATTCGGTGATCGCGGCGACCCTGGCCGGACTGGAGGAGACCGTCCGCGCGGAGACTCCCGCGGCCGCCGAGACGCCGACGAGTGCCGAGACCCCGGAGGTGGCCGAGACCTCGGTCGTGCGAATTCGCGGTCTGGTCAAGGACTTCGGCGAGCGCCGCGTCCTGCACGGCCTGGATCTCGACATCCGCCCCGGCGAGTTCGTGGCCCTGCTGGGCCGCAGCGGCTCCGGCAAATCCACCCTGCTGCGGGCACTGGCGGGCCTCGATCGGGAGACCGAGGGCGAGCTCACCGTCTCCGGCGAGGTCGCGGTCGCCTTCCAGGAACCACGGCTGGTCCCGTGGAAGCGGGTGCGCGACAACGTGGTTCTCGGCCTGCGCCGCGCCGACGCCAAGACGGCGGCTGCCGCGGCACTGGCCGAAGTCGGCCTGGCCGAGCGCGGCGAGGCCTGGCCGCTGACCCTCTCCGGCGGCGAGGCCCAGCGCGCGTCGCTGGCCCGCGCCCTGGTCCGGGAACCGGGTCTATTGCTGCTCGACGAACCCTTCAGCGCCCTGGACGCCCTGACCCGCATCACGATTCACGGCCTGGTGCTGGACCTGTGGGCCCGGCACCGGCCCGGCGTCCTGCTGGTCACCCACGACGTGGACGAGGCGCTGCTGCTGGCCGACCGCGCCCTGGTGCTCGACGGCGGGCGCATCGGCCGCGAGCTGCCCATCGACCTGCCGCGCCCCCGGCGGCGCGACCACCCCGAATTCCAGGCCCTGCGAGCGGCTCTGCTCGCCGAGCTGGGCGTCACCCCGGAAGGAACCACCGAATGAAGACCAAGCGCCTGTTCGCCGCCCTGGCGGTCGCCGCGACCCTCGCGGGCGCGGCGTGCTCCTCGGGCAATGACGACGCCAAGGGCGTGAACGCGGACGGTTCGGTGGATCTGTCCCAGGTGACCCTGCACGTCGGTGATCAGAAGGGCCTTGCGCTGCAAGCCCAGCTCGAGGTGTCGGGCGAGATGAAGAATCTGCCGTACAAGATCGAATGGTCCACCTTCACGGCCGGTCCGCCGCTGCTCGAGGGCATCAACGCCGGCTCGGTCGACTTCGGCGGGGTCGGTGACGCGCCGCCGGTGTTCGCGGCGGCCGCCAAATCGCAGATCAAGATCGTGGGATCCTACGACTCCGGCGTCGCCGCGAACGCCGTGATCGTGCCCAAGGACTCGGCCATCAAGGACCCGAAGGACCTGCGCGGCAAGAAGATCGCGGTCACCAAGGGCAGCTCCGCGCACTACCACCTGCTGTCGGTGCTGACCAAGAACGGGCTCAGCTTCAGCGATATCGAGCCGCAGTACCTGCAGCCCGCCGACGCGCTCGCCGCCCTGTCCACCGGTCGCGTCGACGCCTGGACGGTCTGGGATCCCTACGCCGCGCAGGCCGAGGTCGGCGGGGCCCGCGTGCTGGTCGACGGCACCGGCTACGTGAAGCCGGACAGCTTCTTCGTCACCGGCTCGAAGACGTTGGACAACAAGGCGAATGCCGCCGCGGTGCGGGATCTGCTGGAACGTCTGCGGCGCGCGCACGTGTGGATCACCGGGCACCGCGAGGAGTGGGCCAAGCAGTCCTCGGGGATCACCGGCGTGCCCTACGACGTCACCCTGCTGGCCGTGAATCGCGCCAACTACCAGGACCATCCGCTCGATGAGGAGACGATCGCCGCGGAACAGCAAGTGGCCGACGGCTTCGCCGACGCCAAGCTGATCCCCGGCAAGGTCCGGATCGCCGACTTCATCGACACCCGTTTCAACGACCGATTCACCTCCTAGGAGTCCCCGCATGAGCTTGTCGTTCCATTGGTTCCTGCCCACCTCCGGCGACTCCCGCGGCCTGGTGGTCGGCGGGCACGGCACCCCCATGTCCGGGGACCGGCCCGCCTCGCTGCACTACCTCAACCAGATCGCCGCGGCCGCCGAGAGCAATGGCTTCGAGGCCGTGCTCACCCCCACCGGCTCCTGGTGCGAGGACGCCTGGCTGACCACCGCCATGCTGGTCGAGACCACCGAGACGCTGAAGTTCCTGGTCGCGCTGCGTCCGGGCCTGATGAGCCCGACCCTGGCCGCGCAGATGGCGGGCACCTTCCAACGGCATTCGGCCGGACGGCTGTTCATCAATGTGGTGACCGGCGGCGAACCGCGCGAGCAGGCCGCCTACGGCGACTTCGCCGACAAGGAGTCCCGCTACGCGCGGACCGGCGAGTTCCTGGATGTGGTGCGGTCGCTGTGGAATTCGCACGAGCCCGTCACCTTCCACGGCGAGCACATTCGCGTCGAGAACGCGCTGCTGAGCAACCGGCCCGACCCGGTGCCGCCGATCTTCTTCGGCGGGTCCTCGGGCCCGGCCGGTCCGGTCGCGGCCCGCTACGCCGACACCTACCTGACCTGGGGTGAGCCGGTCCTCGCGGTGAGCCGCAAGCTGGACTGGATCCGCGGGCTGGCCGTCGACGCGGGCCGCAAGCTCGACTACGGGCTGCGCATCCACGTCATCACCCGCGACACCTCCGAAGAGGCATGGGCGGTCGCCGACAAGCTGCTCGCCGGCATCGACCCCGCCGATATCGAACGCGTCCAGGCCGCCCTGGCGCAGAGCGAGTCCGAGGGGCAGCGCCGCATGTCGGAACTGCACAACGGCAGCACCGACCGGCTCGAGATCGCCCCCAACCTGTGGGCGGGCGTCGGCCTGGTCCGCGGCGGCGCGGGCACCGCCCTGGTCGGCTCGCACGCAGAGGTGGCCGAGCGGCTCGTCGAGTACTCGAAGGCCGGCATCTCCCACTTCGTGCTCTCGGGCTACCCGCACCTGGAGGAGGCGTACTGGTTCGGTGAGGGCGTGCTGCCGATCCTGGAGCGAAAGGGCCTGTGGCAGCACCCGATCCGGCGTCCGTCCGTCCCCGCCGCCACCCCGTTCGCGAGCGCGTCCAGCAGCTAGACCGTTCGTCTCGACGGCCGCCCGCCCGAGCGGTGGGCGGCCGTCGGCGTGTGCGGGGCGGGGACGGCGGAATTCACCCCGCCGTCGTGCGTGCGTCGACGGCGTCTGACACAGTCGACAACCATGAGCGGTCGGCGTGTTCTCGGTGTGTGCGCGGCGGTGCTGAGCCTGGCCCTGGTGGCGGGGTGCGGGGGAGCGGAGCACACCACGCCCGCGACTCCGAGTGCCGTGCCCCTGGTCTCGACCTCGGACCTGCCGCGGGCGAAACCCGGTGAGGTGCACTTGTTCGGCCTCAACGACCTGCACGGCAACCTTCAGCCGCCGGACGGGTCCAATGGCAGGGTGGGCGCGTATCAGGCCGGGGGAGCGGTGTATCTGGCCGCGCACCTGGCCCGGTTGAAGGCGGCCTATCCGGACAGCGCGGTCCTCGCGTCCGGAGACGACGTGGGTGCGAGCCCGCTCGTCTCGGCGCTGTTCCACGACGAGCCGACCATCGATTTCCTCAATTCGGTCGGCGTCGCGGCCTCCTCGGTCGGGAATCACGAATTCGACCACGGCGTCGTCGAATTGCGCCGACTACAGCAGGGCGGCTGCGCACTGGACGGGTGCAGCCCGGGCGAGCCGTTCACCGGAGCGAAGTTCGCGTACCTGGCCGCCAATGTCACCGACGCCGACGGACAACAGCCGCAGGGCTCGAGGCCGTGGACCATGCTGGAACTGGGCGGGCACAAGATCGGTGTGGTCGGCGTGGTCACCCCCGACACCGCGAACATCGTCATGCCGGAAGGCATTCGCGGCTACCGCTTCGGCGACGAGGCCGACGCCATCAACAAATACGTGCCCGCCATGAAGGCCGCGGGCGCGGAAACCGTGGTGGCGCTGCTGCACGATGGCGGAACCCAGCAGACCCAGGGCCGACCGCTGGACTACAACGGCTGCGACGGCATCTCGGCGGGCGTGAAAACCCTGGCGCACAGGACCGATGCCGCCGTCTCGGTGATGCTCACCGCGCACAGTCACCAGGCCTACAACTGCACCCTCGACGGCAAGGTGGTCACCCAGGCGGCTTCCTTCGGCCGCCTCGTCACCGATGTGACGCTGCGCTTCCACGACGGCACAGTGGAGGCCTCGGCGGTCAACCGGGTCGTCACCCGCGACATCACCCCCGACCTGGCCACCGCGAAACTGGTGGACTTCTTCGCCGCGCAATCGAAACCGCGCGCCGAACGTGTCATCGGCTCGGCCGCCGCGCCTCTGCTCGCCGAACCCGCGCCCGCCGGGGACTCCCCGCTCGGCGACGTCATCGCCGACTCCATGCTCGACGCCATGGCCTCGGTGCGAGCGGTGGCCGCGTTCATGAACCCCGGCGGCGTCCGCGCGGGCCTGTCCGGCGGGAACATCACCTACGCGCAGGCATATACGGTGCAGCCGTTCGGCAATCAGGTGGTGGCCGTGACGCTGACCGGGCAGCAGATCCTGAATCTGCTGGAACAGCAATGGGACAATGTGAGCAAGCCCGGCGTGCTGTCGGTCGCGGGCATCACCTACTCGTACTCCGACGCCGCGCCCAAGGGGCACAAGGTGATCGACGGCAGCGTCCGGGTGGCGGGGGAGCCGTTGAATCCGGTGGCGGTCTACCGGGTGTCGACCAACAGCTTCCTCGCCGCTGGCGGCGACGGCTTCTCGGTGTTCACGCAGAACACCGAAACCCTGGTCGGGCCCATCGATCTCGACGCCCTGGAGGCGTATCTGCGGACCCGCGGCGCCGTCGCCCCGCCGGGCGGCCGGATCGAGAAGCGCTGACGCCCGGACTTATTGGCCCATCACGTATTTCACGGTCGGACCGGCTGTCCAGCCGCCGTCCACTGCCAGTTCCGCGCCGGTGATGTAGGAGGCCGCGTCCGAGAGCAGGAAGACGATGGCCGCCGCGATCTCGTCGGCCTCACCGACCCGGCCCAGCGGGGTGTTCGGGTAGCCGCGCTCACCCTGCTGGATGCCGACCTGCGCGGTCATCGGCGTGTAGGTCATGCCCGGGTGCACCGAGTTCACCCGAATACGGTCGACGCCGTTCTCGATGGCGGCCACCTTGGACATGCCGCGCACCGCCCACTTGGACGCGCCGTAGCTGCCGGTGAGCGCCAGACCCATCAGCCCGGCCGCGGAGGAGATATTGACGATCGACCCTCCGCCCGCCTCCTTCAGCGCCGGAATGAAGGTCCGCATGCCGAGGAAGACCCCGACCAGGTTGATGTCGATGACCTTGCGGAAATGCTCGACCGACTCGTTCGCCAGCAGCTCGCCGGTGGCGATCCCGGCATTGTTGACCAGGCCGTTCACGGTCCCGCCGAAGGCCTCGCGGGCGGCGGCCGGCGCGGCCACCCAATCGGGCTCGGAGGTGACGTCGAGGTGCTGGTAGACGGCCCGCGCGCCGAGCTCGGCCGCCAGGGCCTTGCCGTCGTCGTCGAGGACGTCCGCGATCACGACATTGGCCCCGGCCCCGACCGCCTGCCGCGCGGTCTCGGCGCCGATGCCGCGGGCCGCGCCGGTGATCAGGATCGTCTTGCCGGACAGGTCGTGCATGGGGGCTCCTTTCGAAGGATCCGGCGCGCAGGCACGGTGACCCGCTCGCCGGTCACACACAGTTGGTTTGCTGAATATTGTCCAATGCGTTCCGGATTCGCCCGGAGCCACATCCGAATCCATATTGTGGATATGTCAGCCAATTCAATCGGGGTCCGGTTCGGGTATTCCCGGACGGGTCGACCGGACTCCGGCACCAGCGCGGTGGCCGACAACGTGCGCAGTGCAGAACACCGCACAGCTCATGGCTGCGGTGGCGAGCCCCGGCGCCCCGCCGTAGGGTGCGGGCGTGAACCGCGCGCCCGCCGCCCCGCTCGACACCGTCGCCGACCTCATGGCACTGCTCGCCGACTGCCACGACGCCTGGGACATGCCCGACCGCAGCGGGGATCCGGTCGACATCCTCGACCACGACCGGCAGTGCGCCGAACTGCTGCGCCGCGACCACCCCGCCGATGCGGAACTCCAGGTCGCCGGGCTGGTGCACGACATCGGGCACAAGCTGGTGCCCGGCGACGACGCGGGCCACGGGGAGCACGGCGCCGCTGCCGTCCGCGGCCTGCTGGGCGATCGCGTCGCACGGTTGGTCGAGCTGCACGTGGTCGCGAAACGGTATCTGGCAGCGACGGATTCGGCGCACGCCGCGGCCTTGTCGGAGTTCAGTCGGCGCACCTTGGTCGCGCAGGGCGGCCCGATGACCGCGGCCGAGATCGCCGCCTTCGAGCACGACCCCGATTTCGCGGCGGCCATCGCATTGCGCCGCGCGGACGACGCGGGCAAGGTCGTCGGGCTGCCCGTGCGGCCGCTCGACTTCTGGCTGCCGGTCATCGAGCGCGTCGCCGCCACGCGCTGACCCGTTCGTCCGACCTCCCCCCGCTCGTCGGGCCCCTGTGAGGTCTGTGCATAGACTCGATCTATGCCGTTGTCCCCCCGCGTACCGGACCTGTCCGCGCTCGACCTGCTGCTCTCGGTGATCGAGCTGGGCAGTCTCGGGCGGGCGGCCAAAGCGCACGGGATCAGTCAGCCGTCGGCCAGCTCGCGGATCCGCTACCTCGAGCAGCTGGTCGGCGTTCCGGTGCTGGAGCGGACCACGCTCGGTTCGCGGCCCACCGCGGCGGGGGCGCTGATCGCGGAGTGGGCCCGGGACGTGGTGGACGCGGCCGCGCGCCTGGACGCCGGGATCGACAGCCTGCGCGCGCAGCGGGATTCGCGGTTGCGGGTCGCGGCCAGTCAGACCGTGGCGGAGTACCTGTTCCCCAAATGGCTGATGGCCCTGCGCACGCGGATGCAGGACACCTCCATCGCCCTGGAATCGGGCAATTCGACCGAGGTGGCCAAGGCGGTGCTCGACGGCCGGGCCGGGATCGGATTCGTCGAGAGCCCGCACCTGCCCCGCGAGCTGGAAAGCCATGTGGTGGCGCGGGATCGGCTGGTCGTGGTCGTCGCGCCCGGCCACCCGTGGGCGCGGCGACCGGAGATCGACGCCGCCGAGCTGGCCCGCACCCCGCTCATCTACCGCGAGCCCGGCTCGGGCACCCGCACGTCGTTCGAGCGCGCCATGACCGCGGGTGTTCCGGGATGGCGGCCGGAGATCGCGCTGGAGTTGTCCTCCACCACCGCCATCAAGACCGCGGTCGCCGAAGGCCTCGCGCCCGCGGTGCTCAGTTCGCTGGCGGTGGCGACCGAATTGGCCGAGGGCATTCTGGTTTCGCCCGGTGTGGCCGGTCTGGATTTGGAACGGCAGTTGCGAGCTGTATGGCCGATCGGCCAGAAGCCGACGGGCCCGGCGCGTGACTTGTATGTCATTGCGAGCCGACCGATCTGAGGCATTCAGGAGAGTTTCCCTGTCACTTCGGGGAGATTTGTCCGAAGTGTTGACAGAGTGACACCGATCACCTTAATGTTCCGGCGCAGGCGAACCGGATTTCCGGATGGCTATGTCTGCCTGCACATTCAAACTTTCTTTACAATGGCTTCGCTGAATTCGCAGCGCGAAGACACAAGTGCGCCAACGGCTCCCGCGCGTGTTACCAAAGGGTTATGGTCACGGAATGGTGCGAACCGCCGCCGCTGCCGCAGACCCGGATGAGCCTGTCATCCCGGCTACTGCTGCGCGGCCGAAGCTAGAGGTTGTTCCCGAAACGCCCGACTCCGAAGCGCCACAGCCTCACTCCTTCGGCGCACACGTCCTCGGCGCGGCCGACATCGAGCGACTCCCGTCCTCGGCCCGCCACCGCATCGCGGCCTTCATTCACCTGCAGGTGGCGACCCTGGAGGAGTGGCCCGAGCCGGTCCTGCCTCCGATCCCGGAGCTCGACGAGCTCTGACGGAAACCGGCCGGTCGCGGAGGTCCCGTGCCGGCCGCCGTACGGGCCTTTCGACGGCCTGTCCGGTCAGGCTGCCGATGGCCCGACCGTGCCGTGTTCACCTTCTGGACACTTTCAATCCATTCAAGTGAACAATGGAATACCTTGGCGCACAACGAGACAGCTACGAGAGATCTCGATTGTGTTACGAGTCACTTATGGCAAATATGCATTGCCGATGCGCTGAGAACCGACTTAGAGTCTGCTTGTCAGTAACTGATCCTGCGATGAGTTCTTTTTCCGCGGGCATACTCAATCGAGGTAAATCACATGCGCAAGAGCGGAATCGCAGCGGTCACCGCATTAGTGGCCACCGTCACGGCAATCACCGCGGGTACGGCAAATGCCCAGCCCGAAACGGGTGACGTGGGCGCCATTCACTACTCGGCGTCGGCCACCGACCGATCGGCCATCATTTCCACCGATATCGGGACGATGGATGTCGAGAACGGCGTCTTCAAGATCAAAGCCGCCGATGGCACGGTGGTAGCCGGAACCGAACTGACTTTCCGGGTGGACGATTTCGTGTTCCCGATCGCGGCCGAAATCCGGAACCGCACGGTCACGCTGACGCCGCAATTCGATCTGGGCCACGCGGCCTATCACCCGGTCGCGCTGCCGTTCGAGGACACCGCGCCCTGGAAGACCCCCTATGACCGCGAGCAGGCGGCGTGGAACCGCATGAAGGACACCATCTCCGTCGGCGCCACCATCGGCACCCTGGTCGGCGGCATCGGTGGTGCGGCCGTGGGCTGCGCCCTGGGCGGCATCGCGGTCGGCGGCGGCGCCACGCTGGCCACCGGCATCATCGGCGGCCTGTTCTCGTTCCTGCCGGGTGCGGTCGTGGGCTGCCTCGCGGGCGCCGCGGCCATGGGCGCGCTCGGCGCCGTCGGCGGCTTGATCCTGGTGACCGCCCCGGTGGCCATCGCCGCCGCGATCCAGTACTTCACCACCATCAACCAGCCGTTCACCCCGGCTCCGTCCCCGGCGAAGTAGCCCGGGACCCGAGGGCCGTGGGGTCGTGGCCGGTCAGCCGGTCACGACTCCAGGCTCTCGACGCCCTCGCCCTTGCGGACCTGCCAAGAGCTGAGCTTGCGTCCCCGCCACTCACCGTGGACCAGGGGATTGTGCCCGTGCCGTCCGCTCTGCTGTTCCCGCCGGAATTCGCGGAAGTACTCGAACCGAATCCACAGCAGACCCGAAACGATAAGCACCGCAGCGGCAATCGCCCCGATTATGGTCCAGCCGTAGAACTTGGACGCGGCCGCCACGATCGTCATCCCGAGCGCCGCGATTCCGAGCAGGCACATAATCAGCGCCGGCCCTTCCCGCGGATCCTCGATAGCGTCGCCGGGATGCGGATGCCAGTGTTCGCCGTTGGCCTCGACCGCCGTCACCCTGACCATGTCCCTACCTCCCTCGAGCAGCGGAAATTCCTGTCTTCTCTCCAGAATGCACCCGCCGCCGGGGCTACGCGAGAGCAATTGCCGGAAAACTCGAACTCCGTGGGGGAGACAATTGTCAGCCCCCTTTTCGGGAAAATGAAAGCGGCCGCCGCGCAGGGCATCTGGCGCGCCCCGCACTTTTTGCTCGGGGATCCGGCACCGTTCGTTCCGGGATCCGGCACTGTACGTTCGGGGGATGGGGAGTCCGGACGACGTGGGGCGTCGATCACACAGGTTTCGCCGTCCATTCGCGGTGGTCGCCGGTCTCGTGGCGGCGGTGACCGTCGCCGGGCTACTGCCGGGCTGGTGGTGCGGGCGCGACGCGGACGCCTGGTTCCGCGGGGATCCCGGGCGGGTACACGGCCTGGCCGAGGAACTATTGGCCTTCGAAGCCGCCGACGACCAGCGGCGCGCCACCGGATCGGGCGGGGAGCTCGCCGACATGTGGGGCCTGCTCGCTCATCAGATGACCGCCCTCGGCCTGGCGCAGATCTCCCTGGACCACCCCGAATGGCGTGCCCGCTACGCCCCCGTCGCCACCCGCGCGGCCGCCAAGACACTGCGCCCCGAGATGCGATCGGTCTTCACGGTGGGCTGGCACGGAGAGGACGGTGTCACGGTCCCCGACAGCCCGCACGGCCACGCCTACCTCTCCTATCCCGCGCTCGCCCTCGGCATGGCCCGCCTGGTCGACCCGGCCTTCCCGCCCGACCTCGCCGCCCAGCAGGACGCGCTGGTCACCGCCTACGAACGGCGGCTGCTCGCGTCTCCGACCGGCTTGATCGACACGTTCCCCGGCGAGGCCTACCCGACCGACGTGGCCGCCGTCGCCGCCGCGATCGCCGTGCACGGCCGCGCCACCGGCGTCGACCACAGCGCGGTCCTCGCGCACTGGGCCCGGCAGTTGCGCGCGGTCCAGATCGATCCGGCCACCGGCCTGGTGTGGCAGCGCATGGGCTCCGACGGCCGCGCGCACGACGCCCCGCGCGCGTCCGGCACGGGACTCGCGGCCTACTTCGCGGGCTTCGCGGACCGCGCGCTCGCCCGGGACCTGGCGACCGGCTTGTTCCGCGAGGAGCGCAGCGTCCTCGGCTTCGGAGCCATCCACGAATACGGCGGCGGCTCCACCGGCCCCGGCGACATCGACAGCGGTCCGGTGGTCCTCGGAATCTCGGTCTCCGCAACCGCTTTCGCGCTCGCCCCGGCCCGCGCCTTCGGGAACCACGACGTGTTCACCCGTGTCTTCCGCACTGCCGACCTGGCGGGCCTGCCGATGCGCAGCGGTGACCGATTGCGGTTCACGAACGCCGGAGCCATCGGCAACGCCCTGCTGCTGGCCTTCCTCACCTCCGGGCCGGAGCTGGCGCGATGAGAATCCCCGCGTGGCTGCTCGAGGTGTGGCGGCTCGTCCGCATCCCGCTGATCCCCGTGGTCGTGTACCTCGTGTTGTGCCCGGTCATGGCGCTGATGTCGGCGCGGCACGGATTCGGTTCACCCGACGGTATGGGTCTCGGCTACCTCGCCCTGGCCGCGATCCTGACGGCGTTGCGCGTGATCGTGCTGGTCGTCGTCCCGGCCTATCTCGTCTACCGCCTCGTGGTCGCCGCGGTCACCCGCCTGCCGGGCGGTGGCCGGTAGGGATCCGTGGGTGTTCTCCGTGGTCGGTTCCGTAGTCACCACGGATGTCGCCGGCCGGTCCGAAATCTAGCGTTACAGCCATGACGAACACCGCTGCCGCCGCCGCTTCCACCGCCCTCGACGTGACCCTCGAGGCCACCGATCCCACCGCTGTCGCCGCCGCCTACGAGGCCGCTTTCGGTCTCGGCGACCAGCTCTCCTTCGCCCCCGTGTCGGCCCCGTCGGAGGGCTTCCGCGGCTTCATCATGTCGCTGGTCGTGGCCCAGCCCGGCAATGCCGACAGCCTCATCGCCGGCGCCCTCCAGCACGGCTTCACCGTGATCAAGCCCGCCAAGAAGAGCTTCTGGGGCTACGGCGGCGTGATCCAGGGCCCCGACGGCACCATCTGGAAGGTCACCACCTCCGAGAAGAAGGACACCGCCCCCGTCACCCGCGACGTCGACAGCGTCGTCCTGCTCCTCGGCGTCGAGGACGTGAAGGCCAGCAAGCAGTTCTACGTCGCCCGCGGCCTCACCGTCTCCAAGAGCTTCGGCGGCAAGTACGCCGAATTCGACCTCCCCGACTCCCCGATCAAGCTCGCCCTCTACCCCCGCAAGGCCGCCGCCAAGGAGGCCGGCGTCCCCGTCACCGGCTCCGGCTCGCACGGCCTCGTCGTCACCGGCCCCCTCGGCGCCTTCGCCGACCCCGACGGCTTCGCCTGGGCCGCCGCCTGACGCCCCGCGAATCGCTGTGCGGTGCTGGGGTTTCGCGGGTGTTGATTGAACTCGGGGGCGGCGGCGTCGAAACTTGACTCTCGACTGTCGCTGGAGGTGAGGCTGGTGGGTTGGCGGAGAGTGCTCGGGCTGGTGAGCATCCTGACCGTGGGACTCGGAACCGCGGTCGCGGGGGTGGGAACGGCCGAGCAGCGCGGATCCGGACCGCATAGCGAGGAATTCGCCAACCCAGTGGTCGCCGCGGGAGCCGACCCGAGCATGGCCTACCACCAAAGCCGGTTCTATCTGGTGCAGGGGGACTTCTACAACGACGACAATGTCGTCATCCGGACTTCGGACACGCTCGGCGGGCTCGGGAAGAGCGAGCCGAAGGTGGTGTGGGAGCACGGGGAGTGTCCGGGGGAGGCGTGCACGAAGATCTGGGCGCCGGAGTTGCAGCACATCGGGGATCGGTGGTGGATCTATTTCGCGGGGCAGGAGGACGACCGCAACGAGACGCATCGGATGTATGCGTTGCGGTCGGTGGGGGATGATCCGGCCGGGCCCTACGAGTACCTCGGGAAGATGAATCTGCCTGGGGGATGGGCGATCGACGGCACCTACATGCAGTATCAGAACGCCGGGTACTACCTGTGGTCGTGTCTGCGCGACCCGGAAGACACACGGGTGCAGGACATTTGCGCGGTCCGGATGTCGGATCCGATGACGCCGGTCGGTGAGCGGGTGAGTATCGCGACGCCGACCGCGGAGTGGGAGACCGTGCCCAACGACGCCGATCTGAAGATCAACGAGGCGCCCGAGGCGCTCATCGGCCCCGACGGCCGACTGTTCGTAACCTTCTCCGCCAACGCCAGTTTCGACGACACCTACCGGATCGGCCTGCTCGAACTGGCGACGGGCGGCGATCCCATGAACCCGGCGGCCTGGACCAAATCCGGTGGCCCCCTCCTGCCGGGCGGCCCGGGAGCTATCGCGCCGGGCCACAACGGATTCCTCACCATCGACGGCCACCCGTGGATCGCCTACCACGCCCGTCTGGAACCCGGCACCGGCTGGGAGGGCCGCAGCGTCCGTGTCCAGCCCATGAACTTCGGCCCCGACGGCCGCCCCCGCTTCGGCATGGCCTTCGGTCCCGACGCCCCGATCGTGATCGAGGGCCGGGACCCGGCCCAGCGTTAGCTACCCGGCATGATGGCCGTGATCGGCCGGTAAGCCCAGTTCAGCATGCGCGAGGCGTCATCCTTGGCGACCGCCCCGCTCCACGCCGAGCTGTGCAGCACCACGCCGATCATCGGAATCCCCGCCCGCACCGTCTCGAACAGCAGGCACGCGCCCGCGGCGTCGGTCGACCCGGTCTTGATCCCGATCGCGCCCGGGTACTCCTTCAGCAGCTGATTCGTGGTCTCCCACACGTGATCCCGATTCCCCGCCGCCGCCGGCACGTGATAACTCCGCGAACCCGCGACCTCCCGGAACACCGGGTGCCCCATGGCCCGCAGCCCGAGTGCGATCAGATCGGCCGGTGTCGAGAACGTCGAGCCGTCCTCGGGCACCGGCAACCCGCTCGGGTCGGCGAAATACGTTGCCCCCAGCCCCATCTGCCGAGCCGTATCGTTCATCCTCCCCAGAAACACATCCTGGCCCGGCCCATAAGCCTCGGCGAGCGTGTACGCCGCGTCGCACCCCGACGGCAACATCAGCGCATACAACAACTGCCGAGTACTGAGCACCTCTCCCGCCCCCAGCCCCGCCGTGCTCCCGTCATTCCGCGAGCAATACGAAATCGCCTCGGCGGGAACGGTGACGGCCCGATCCAAACTATTCGCATTGATCACCACCATCGCCGTCATCACCTTCGCGATACTGGCGATCGGCACCGGCGTATTGGCTTCCCGAGACCACAACAACATCCCGGTGAACCCGTCCGCCAACGCCGCCCCCTGAGCCTGCACCCCCTCCGGCTCCCCATTCAGAAACGGCAACTGAATCTGAGGCGCGGCGGCGGCCGGCGCGGCCGGGACACCATGCCCGACCCCCACGACCAGTGCGCCGGCAAAGACAGCCTGCAACACTCGTGCAAATGTCTGCATGGGCGACATTCTGCATCCTGTCCCCGCCGACCAGCGGGATTTCACCCATCACGCGTGCCGTCCCCGGTGGCGTGGAGTCAACGGGTTATCGCTGACTCCCGATCTGATGATCCGGACTCCATCGAAAGTTTGATCTCGAAACGGGTCGATCTTCTCTGGGACGACGTGGACCGGCCACGCAGAATTCCGATCATGCGGAGCGATACAGGAACTGCGGTCGATCCCGGACTGCCCCCGCCGCGCCGGAGCTCGCGGGATCAGGTACTCACGACGACCGAGGAGTCGAACGAACCCAGGGCGGACCGGCGGGCGTGGATCGGGCTCGGCGTGCTGGCCGCGGGGTTGTCGATGATCGTCGTGGACGGCACCATCGTCGGCGTCGCGCTGCCGGTGATCGTCACCGATCTCGGGCTCGACCTGACCGGTGCGCAATGGGTCAACAGCGCCTACTCGGTGGTCTTCGCGGCCCTGCTGCTCACCGCGGGGCGTCTCGGTGACCGGCTCGGACGTCGCCGCGTATTCGTGGCGGGCGTGCTGGTGTTCCTGGCGGGCAGTGCGCTCGCCGCCGTGGCGTCGACCGCTGCCGGGCTGATCCTCGCGCGGGTGGTTCAGGGTGTCGGCGGTGCCTTCGTGTTGCCGGCCACTCTGTCCAGCGTGAATGCCACCTTCCGTGGCAAAGACCGAATTGTCGCGTTCGCGGTGTGGGGCGCGGTCATCTCCGGTATGGCGGCGGTGGGACCGCTGCTCGGCGGCAGTCTGACGACCTATGTCGGCTGGCGCTGGATATTCCTGGTCAATATTCCGATCGGGATCGCGGTCCTGGTCGGCGCGCTGCTCGCGGTGCGGGAGACGAAGGCCGGGGTCGGCGAACCCGGCTTGGATGTCGACGGTTTGCTGCTCAGTGTCATCGGATTCGGCGGCGCGATCTTCGCGCTCATCGAAGGTCAGCGCCTGGGCTGGTGGCGGCCGCTCGGTGAGTTCGGCGTGTTCGGATTCGAATGGCCCCGGCACGCACCGGTTTCGGTGGTTCCGGTCATCGGGGCGATAGGACTCGGCGCGCTGGCATTGTTCGTCGTCTGGGAACGGCATCGCGCCCGCCGCGGCCGATCCGCGATCCTGGACCTGAGCCTGTTCTCGGTCCCGACCTTCAGTTGGGGCAATCTGACCGCGCTGACCGTGGCGATCGGGGAATTCGGTCTCCTGCTGGTGTTGCCGTTGTTCCTGGTCAACGCGGTCGGGCTGTCGACCATGAGCGCCGGCCTGGTGCTGGCGGCAATGGCCCTGGGCGCCTTCGCATCCGGTGCCTCCGCCCGGCACGTCGCCGGGGTGCTCGGCGCGCCGCGCACGGTGATCGTGGGACTGGCGCTGGAGGCGGTCGGCGTGACGGCGGTCGCGCTGTGCGTTTCGCCGACAGCGTCGACCTGGCTGCTCGCCGGGGTCCTCGCGGTGTACGGCGCCGGACTGGGGCTTGCCTCCGCACAGTTGGCCGGAACGGTGCTGGCCGACATCCCACCGGAGAAGTCGGGCCAGGGCTCGGCGACGCAGAGCACCGTGCGGCAGCTCGGCGCCGCACTGGGCGCCGCGATCCTCGGCGCGGTGCTGTCGGTCGGCCTGGCGCACGACCTCACCGACCGTCTGGACTCGATCCAGCAGCTGCCGGCGCCGGCGGCGGCCGGGCTGGTCACCGCGACCCGAGACTCGGCCGGCGGGGCCATATCCGGATTGCGCGAACAGGGCGACAAGGGTCGGTTCGGGCCGCAAGGCCCCGCCGTCACCGCCGCGTTGTCCGAGGGCTTCGCCGATTCCACGCGCAGATCGCTGTACGTGGCCGCGGGATTCCTCGTGCTCGGACTGGGAAGCGCAACGGCCCTCAACGCTCGTAGCCGCCGCCCCTGAACACAGCGCCCTATCTGGGACTTTCCGTCCTAGACGGCCTGCACAACGGGCGTCAGAACAAGAGCGATTCCAGTTGGGCGGCACACTTGTGCGCGGATTCGCCGAAGGTGGTCATGGCGGCCAGACCGGTAGTGGAACCCGCCAGGCAGAGGGCGGCCTCGGGAATGCCGGCTTCATTGTGGATCGGGTAGGCGAAGCAGGTCAGGCCCGGCAACAGTTCGTCGACCGCCCGAGCGTGACCGGTGGATCGGATGGCGGCGATGTCCGCGGCGAGGGCCGGGTGGGTGACCCGGGTGCCGAGGGTCAGACGCAGCGGCGCCGGAACCAGTGCGGGCCAATCGCTTCGGGTGGACAGCAGCAGTTTTCCCGCGGCGGAGGCGTGTAGGCATCTGGTCAGCTCGCGTTCGGCCGGGACCGGATGGTCCGGGTCCTGATTGATCACCTGAACGGTGCTCGCGCCGAAGCCGATCAAGTGCACCGCGAACCGGGTGGATGCGCGGAATTCGGCGAGGCATCGGCGAGCCTCCCGGGACACGGTCGGCGTGTTCAAAGCGGTCGCCAGCCCGCGCAGCCGCGCACCGAGGCCGAAGCCGCGCAGATCGGCCGTCCGGATCAGATATTCGTCGGCGACCAGAGAATTGAGCAGCCGATACGCTGTCGCGGGCGGGAGTCCGAGGCGTTGCGCGATTTCCTTGGCGGTGATTCCCACACCGCATTCCGCCACGATCTCGATGATCGCGAGCGTATTGGTGACCGAAGTGCCGCGTGTGCTCATGGGCTACCGGAACAATGAGGTCAGCAACAGGTCGTCGCGCTGCGGTTCATCGAATATCCCGACACCACGCAGCCGGTCCGGCGCGAATCGGCGCAGCGCGACAGCGAACGCGATGCCCGCCACCATGACCGCGACGTACACCGCCACCACCGCGACATTGCCCGGCTGCCCCGAGAACGCGGCCGTGACCATCAACAGCCCGATCATCGTCGCGGCGGTGCCACCGAGAATCGTCAGCGCCCGGCTCGGTTCCCCGATGCGCCGCAGCAGTATCGGACCGGCCAGGCAGGCCAGGAGATACGAGCCGAGGTAACCGAAGGCGCTGAGGGTGAGGAACGAACGGATGGCATCCTGCGGCGCCGCGCCCGCCCACAGCACCGCGATCGCGCACCCGGTCACCACGGTCATGGACGCGGCGATGGCCGCGGCCGGGGTGTGGAAACGCGGATGCGCGCGCCCGGCCGCACGGGGTGCGATGCCCTCCCGGCCCATCGTGAACAGCACGCGCACCAGGGCATTGATCGAGGCCACGGTGCAGGCGAAGAACGAGGCGGCGACGCCGAGATCCAGGGCGACCGCGAGCAGCCGCGAATCATGGTGCAGGAGTAGATCGGACAATGGGGTGCCGCTGCCCGCCGCGGGATCCGCCGACAGCGCCACCGCCTCGGCGCCGACGGCGAGCAGGTAGATGACGCCCGCCGCCAGCGGTGTCCACAGCACGGTTCTCGGCACCGAGCGGAACGGGCGGAATGACTCGGCGGACAGCGTGGTCGCGCTCTCGAAGCCGACGAACGCGCTGATCGCCACCACCGCGCTCATGGCGAGGTCCCCGGTGTCGCCGTGCCAGGACATGGCCTGGACCGGATCGATGCCGTGCCACTCGGCGACGAGCAGATAGCCCAGGGCCGTCAGAATCGCCACCACCGAAACGCATTCGATGAGCAAGGTGGCGACCGCCGACGGCCGGATGCCGCGGGTCATCAGCACCATCGCGGCAACCGCCGCGGCGACCGACAGCAGCATCGTCACCGTGACCGGGACATCGATCCCGGCGAGCATCGCGACCCGGCCGAGATAGGTGCCGACCGCCACCAATCCCGCCACACTCACCGCGGCGTACCCGACGATCGCGGACCAGCCGACCGGGATCGCGCAGGTCGGCCCCAAACTCTTGGCCGCGTAGGTGTACAGCCCGCCGGTGACCGCCATCCGCTGTGCCATCGGCCGCACGACCAGGGCCACACACCAGGTCAGCACCGCCGCGCCGAGAAAGGCCAGCACGCTCGGTCCACCGCCGAACGCGGCGATCACGAACGGCGGCGTGACCGCGGCCGTTCCGGCGGGCGCGATGGCCGCCACCGATTGCGCGAACACGGGCGCGAAGGCGAGCCGCCGCCGCCGGAGTCCGCTGATCGACGACCGTTCGACCACCAGCGGTGGCGTCGGCGTGGGTACGGTCAAACGGAAACAGCCTTTCTCCTGCGGCCGCGGACGGGGTCTCGTCCGCGAAAGAGCCTCAGAGTAGCCAGGTGGTTGTAGCGAGGCTGTTACGTTCAGTTACTTCCTTATTTCCGCGCGTGAGAAAATTCTCCGCCGGAATTCTCATTGCCGGTTATCCGGGAACGGCGCTGCCGTAACAGAACCCGATTAGCGTCTGCCGCCATTGGAATTCAGCGGCTTCCGAGCCGGGCGTGAGAGGACGTTTCCCGCAATGACTTACCGTCAGCAGATCGGTGGACGGACATACGTTTTCGGGAGCCTGATCGACGTGCTGGCGAAGGCCGGCCCGGCCCGGTCCGGAGACGAATTGGCCGGGTGCACGGCGGAATCGGATGCCGAGCGCGCCGCCGCGAAATGGGTGCTCGCCGATATTCCGCTGGCAGTGTTCCTGAACGAACCGGTGGTGCCCTATGAAACCGACGACGTCACCCGGCTCATCATCGACACCCACGATCGAGCCGCCTTCGCTCCCATCGCCCGGATGACCGTCGGCGAGTTCCGGGACTGGCTGCTCACCGAAGTGGCTTCGGGGACAGCCGAGTTCACGATCCCGGCCCTCGCGCGCGGCCTCACTCCGGAAATGGCGGCGGCGGTGTCGAAGCTCATGCGCAACCAGGACCTGATCACGGTCGCCCGGGTGCTGTCGCCGCAGGCGGCATTCCGCACCACCATCGGCGCGACGGGCCGGTTGGCGACCCGGCTGCAGCCGAACCATCCCACCGACGATCCGCGCGGTATCGCGGCGGGCATACTCGACGGCCTGCTGCTCGGTTGCGGCGACGCGGTGGTCGGCATCAACCCCGCCTCCGACGATCCGGTCGCGATCGCCCGGCTGCTGCACCTGCTCGACGACGTCCGGCTGCGCTTCGATATTCCGATGCAGTCCTGTGTGCTCACCCACGCGACGACGACGCTGGAGCTGATCGAGCAAAGGGTGCCGGTCGATCTGGTGTTCCAGTCCATCGCCGGTACCCAGGCGGCCAACACCGGCTTCGGGATCACCCTGGACCTGCTGGCGGAAACCGCGGCGGCGGCAGGCGAATTGGGGCGCGGAACGGTCGGGCGCAACGTCATGTACTTCGAGACCGGCCAGGGCTCGGCGTTGTCGGCGGACGCGCACCGGGGCGTGGGCGGGCAGGCGGTCGATCAGCAGACCCTGGAGGCCCGGGCATACGGCGTGGCCCGGGCTTTCGATCCGCTGCTGGTCAACACCGTCGTCGGATTCATCGGCCCGGAATACCTGTACAACGGCAATCAGATCACCCGTGCGGGACTGGAGGACAACTTCTGCGGCAAACTGCTCGGCCTGCCGATGGGGGTCGACGTCTGCTACACCAACCACGCCGAGGCCGACGGCGACGACATGGACCTGCTCGCGACCGCGCTGGCGGTGGCCGGGACCGCGTTCATGATCACCGTCCCGGGCTCCGACGACACCATGCTCGGGTATCAGAGCCTGTCCTTCCATGACGCGCTGTACCTGCGCCGCGTCTGCGGGCTGCGGCCCGCACCCGAATTCGAGGCGTGGCTGCAACGGATGGACATGGCCGACGACCGTGGTCGCGTGCTGCCCGCCGGACCGGCCGGATCTCCCTTGCGCGCGCTGGCGGCGAACCGATGACCCACCGGCCCATCGACGCGACGCGATCCGCGCAACCCGGCACCCAGGACGACGAGACCGTCGACGGTCTCGATCCCTGGGATCGGATGCGGACGCACACCCTCGCCCGGATCGGGCTGCGCCGGGCCGGCGATACCCTCGCCACGCCGGAAGTGCTGGCGCTCGGCGCATCCCACGCGCTCGCCCGGGACGCGGTGCGGACGCCACTGGAGGTGGCTGCCGTGCACACCGCCCTCAGCGAGCTGGAACTGGGCGCCCCCGTTCACGTGACCAGTGCCGCGGGCGACCGCGACGAGTACCTGCGCCGCCCCGATCTGGGGCGGATTCCGTCCGGACCGCTCGAATTCTCCTCCTCCGGAGCCGATCTGGCGCTGGTGGTGTGTGACGGGCTGTCGGCCACCGCGGTCGCCGCGCATGCCGCGGGGCTGTGTGCCGCGCTGGCCGAGGCGTTCGCACCGGACTATTCCCTGGCGCCGCCGGTGATCGCCACCCAGGCTCGGGTGGCGCTCGGCGACCACATCGGCCGAAACCTCGGTGCGCGAGCGGTATTGGTGGTGATCGGCGAGCGGCCCGGGCTGTCGGTCACCGACAGCTTGGGCATCTATCTGACCTTCGCGCCGCGGCCCGGCCGCGCCGACTCCGAGCGCAACTGCATCTCCAATATCCGGCCGCCGCACGGCCTGAGCTACACCGATGCCGCCGCTGTGGCCCGCGACCTGGTCGACCAGATGTTCCGCGCCGGCCGCTCCGGCGTCTCGATCAAACCCCGAGCCTCTTCCATCCCGCTCCCGAGTCGGCCGCTCGGCATTCCGTCCGACAGTGAAATTGTTTAGCAGAGAGAGTATTTCGATGACGCAGCAGATAACCCGTGCGACCGTGGACGGCGCGCCGCCCACGTCGGATACGGTCGTCCACCGGCTCAAGCCCAATGCCATCGGACTGCTCGGCGTGGTGTTCATGGCCATCGCCACCGCCGCGCCGATCACCGCCATGACCGGCAACGTGCCGTTCATGATCTCCGCCGGCACCGGCAAGGGGACACCCGCGGCCTTCCTGATCGCCATGGTCGTGCTGGCCGTGTTCTCGGTGGGCTTCACCACGATGAGCAAGCACATCACCGCCACCGGCGCGTTCTACGGCTTCATCTCCTACGGCCTCGGCCGCACCATCGGCCTGGCCTCGGGCTTGCTGGCGGCCTTCGCCTACATGGTGTTCGAGCCGTCGCTGATCGGGATCTTCGCCAGCTTCGGCACCAATACCGTGCTCGCGCAATTCGATACGCACATTCCCTGGTGGGTGTTCGCGATCGCGATGCTGGCGATCAACGCGGTCGGCACCTGGTTCGGCGTCGCGGTTGCCGAAAAGCTGCTGGTGATCCTGCTTTTCACCGAGATCATCGTGCTCGCGGTGATGGCGGTCTCGGTCGCGATCCACGGTGGCGGGCCGCACGGCTTCTCGCTGGCGCCGCTCAACCCGGTCAACGCGTTCACGGGGCCCTCGGCGGGGCTGGGTCTGTTCTTCGCGTTCTGGTCCTGGGTCGGGTTCGAATCGACCGCCATGTACGGCGAGGAGTCCAAGAACCCCAAGAAGATCATCCCCAAGGCCACCATGATCGCCGTCCTCGGCGTCGGCGTGTTCTATGTGCTGGTCTCGTGGATGGCCATGTCCGGCAACGGTATCGACGAATCGGTGGCGCTGGCCGGCTCGGACAACCCGATGGCTGTTTTCTTCAACCCGACCACCACCTACGTAGGCCACTGGGCGGTCACCGCCATGCAATGGCTGATGATGACCGGTTCGCTGGCCTGCGGCATGGCCTTCCACAACTGCGCCGCCCGCTACCTGTACGCGCTCGGCCGCGAAGGCGTCCTGCCCGCGCTGCAGCGCACACTCGGCCGCACCCACCCGCGGCACGGATCGCCGCACATCGCCGGCCTGGTGCAGACGATCATCGCCGGACTGCTGATCGCCGGTTTCGGCATCGCGGGCAAGGACCCCTACACCGGCACCTACACGCTGCTGGCGATCCTCGGCACGATGGCGATCCTGGTCGTGCAATCGCTGTGCTCCTTCGCAGTCCTGGCGTACTTCCGCAACAACCACCCCGAGACCAGGAACTGGTTCAAAACCCTCGTCGCGCCGCTGACCGGTGGGCTGGCGATGCTGGGCGTGGTGGCACTGCTGGTGGTCAACATGAGCACCGCGGCCGGTGCGGAATCCGGATCCCTGGTGTTGCGGGCCACGCCGTGGCTGGTCGGACTGGTCGGCGCCGCCGGCATCGGCTACGCCCTCTATCTCAAGCTGCGCGATCCCGCCCGCTACGCCCTGCTCGGCCGGACCGTGCTCGAAGAATCCCACGAACGCTGAAGAAGCCCAGCCGATTACGGAAAGCGCATCTATGAAGACACGATCACTGGTGGCCGCACTCGGGGCAGTCGGCGCACTGCTGTCGCTGACCGCCTGCGGCTCCGGCTCCGACGTCGCTGTCGCGTCCCCGTGCCGAACCTTGGACGCCTCCCAGGCGTGGTACGGCACCAACAAGGACACCCTGTCGACCTTCATCGCCGCCACCGGAACCTGTGGCAAGAACACCGACGCGAAGCCCCTGGCCTTGTTCGACTGGGACAACACCCTGGTCAAGAACGACGCCGGCGAGGCCACCTTCTATTGGCTGCTCGCCCACGACAAGATCCTGCAACCCGTCGACTGGTCGGCCACCAGCCCGTACCTGACCCCGGCCGCGAGCGCCGCCCTGCACTCCGCCTGCGGCACCGCCGCACCGGGAACCCTCCTGCCCACCTCCACCAACACCGCCTGCGCCGACGAGATCCTCGCCATCGGCGACAACGGCAAAACCAAGTCCGGAGCCTCCGCCTTCGACGGCTATGACCACCGCCGACTCGAACCCGCCTATGCCTGGCAGGTCCAGCTACTCGCCGGACACACTCCCGCCGAACTGACCGACTACGCCGGCCAGGCCCGCACCCAGAACCTCACCGCCCCGGAAGGCACCGAACAAGTGATCGGCACCACCAAGGTCGACGGCTGGGTCCGCTACTACCCGCAGCAACAGGACCTGGTCGCAACATTGCAGGCCAATGGATTCGACGTCCGCATCGTCACCGCCTCGGCCGAGCCGGTGATCAAGGTCTGGTCACCCGAACTCGGTGTCCCCGCCGACAACGTGATCGGCATCGTCCCCCTGACCGACCACGGCACCTACACCGGCCATCTCGCATCCTGCGGCGGCCTCGCCCCCGACCAGGTCATCACCTACATGGAGGGCAAACGCTGCGCAATCAACGAACGCCTCTTCGGCATCACCGGCCCGGCCGCCTTCGACCAACAGCCACCCGACAAACGCCCAGCCCTGGCAGCGGGCGACTCCGACACCGACATAGTCTTCGTCGCCGACGCCACCGCCCTCCACCTGGTCATAAACCGCAACAAGACCGAACTCATGTGCCACGCCTACGCCAACCCCGACGGCAAATGGCTGATCAACCCGATGTTCATCAACCCCAAGAAGCACAAAGACCAGCCCTACCCTTGCGCCACAACAGGTTTCACCACCGCCTCCGGCGACCACCAACCCCTCACCCAAGCCAACGGAACCGTCATCCCCGACCAACAGGACAGCGTCTACTGACTCGCAGCACAACGGCCGGTGCCCTCGAAAGGCACCGGCCGTTCGTCCTCGCCATGCGAGTCACTGGGGTGTTTGAGCCCCGCCCAGCTCGGGTATTGGTGGTACTGCCAGCGTTGTCGCTGGTCAGTCACCCTTGTGCGCCCCCGGCAGGAATCGAACCTGCGACCTAGGGATTAGAAGTTCCTGCCCTCGAAACACTGTCCTGACCTGCGTAGATGCAGGTCCTGGGGGAGTGAAACCGTGAAATCCCTAGTTGAATCGACCCATCTTGTCTGATCTTGAAGATCAGGCGTCCAGTCGGGTTGCCATTCCCAACCGTGACAATGAGACTGCGTCGATTTGACGCACCGATACAGCGGTTTGGCTGACCCTTCGGAACAATAGTCGCGAAGCAGCGGTACTGCTGGACCAACCGATCGATTTCCGCATCTCAGGAAGGACTGGTCGAGACAATACGGGATTCCCCAGCGATCAGCTCATCGGCCCGGCACAGCTTCCGCGCGATCTCTTCCGCGGGATGCCGCTTGCGTCCTGCCATGTCACTCAGTGTCCCTACCAGCCCTGATCAGGGCTGACAGGAGTCTCAATGAGGATGTCAAGCCGAAGCGGTCGCGGGGACGGCCCCCGGAGGCTGCTCGGTGAAGGGCCGTCCGTCACGCAAGAGCGCCCACAGCACATCGACCAAACGCCGAGACAGCGCCAGCAAAGCCTGTGTATGAACCTGTCGCTCATCCCTCTTGCGCTGGTAGAAGGTTCGTGACGGTCCGTCGCGCCGGATCGCCGACAGAGCGGCCATATAGAACACCCGCCGCAGCCGCCGATTGAACCGCTTGGGCCGATGCAGGTTTCCGGTGACACGGCCCGAATCACGCGGCACCGGAACCAGACCGGCGTAGGACGCCAGACGACCCGACGTCGAGAACGCTGTCAGGTCACCGCCGGTAGCCACCAGGAATTCGGTGCCCAGATGCGGGCCCATGCCCGGCATCGACTCGATGATCGAGGCATGTGGATGCTGCCGGAACACGACGGCGATCTGCTTGTCGAGGTCCTTGATCTCTCGATCGAGATCGAGAAGCTTGGCCGCGGACCGCTTGATCAAAGCCGCCGTTGCGGCCTCAGCGGGAACAGCAACATCCTGCGCGCCGGCTGCGGACACCGCAGCTGCAGCGATCTTGTCGACGCCCTTCGCCCATGCCCCGTTCTCGGCGAGAAACGTTGCGATGCCATCGATTCCAGCCGCACGAATCTCCGCTGCGGTGCACAGTCCCGACACCAGAATCAGCGGTGACCGCGACGAGTAATCGAAGGCTGCCTCCAGGGTCGGGAAGATCGATGCGAGCATCGCCCGCAGCCGGTTCACCCCGGCCACCCAGTCGTCCATCAGATCGGCACGATAGGCCGACAGACCGGTCAGCTCGGCGATCAATTCGTCCGGCGCGGTAACTGGTTGCAGATCGGTCTTCATGCGGGCGGTGTCGGCGATCACCCGGGCATCCTTGGCGTCGGTCTTGCCTTCACCACGGAACACCCCGGTCATGGTCGCCACCGTCCGACCAGGCACATACACCACCTGCTCACCGGCAGCCAGCAGCACCGTGATCAGCACCGCCGCCAGCGGGCTGATCAGGTCGATGGCCCACACCCGTTCGGCACCGGTGGCCCGGGCCCGGTCGATGATCGACTCGATTGCCCGCTGGTCGTTGTTCATCCTGCTCGACCAGCACACTTTGCCCTGTTCGTCGACTACACACGAATGATGGGCGGCCTTGCCGACATCGATACCGATCCAAATCCGAGGGCGCACAGCCACTCTCGTACTCCGTCCACACGAACCTCGCCCGCGGACAACCCCGCCATCAGGTCCCTAACCAGCGACGAACCGCTTCAGATCTCAATCAGTGGCCGGAGCGTCCAGACGGTGGGGCAGCCACTCCTGTCGAGCCACGACTGAGGCAGACTCTAATCAGCTACACCCCACCGACCTGGGCATCCGGGCAACAACCCCGGATCTCTCCGATCTTAGGGACTCTAATACCAAGTGGGCTCATTCATTGGGGACAGGCGACTGCGACCTACCATGAATTGCACGGTTGTGCACGGAGAGTCTCCTGCAACGCCCATATCACAGGCGGGTCTGCGATATGGGGGCGCGGGTGGTGTGTCAGCCTTCGGCGTAGTAGTTGACGGCAAACTGGGAGTTGTAGAACCAGTCGACCGAATGGCCACCGGTCATGATGCTGGCTCGAACGTCCTGGTCCCTCAGGTTCAGCATCTTCATTACGTCGCCGACCTTGCTCAGGGCCTCTATCCGGTGGAATGCGTTTCCATGCTCCTCCGCGAATGTGGCAAGCGCCTGAAGCTTGACCAGTGAGTCGTCCAAATGGTGGCCGTGTGGGTCGACGATCGACGCCTGTGTTTCACCGTCGACATCGTGAAAAAAGATGAAGTCAGGATGCATCGAACGCCAGTTGCCAGTCGTCTCATCGCGATAAGCGATTCCGAGCGAGTCGGCCGCCTGACGTGGCGGGTTCCGGTACCACGCGAGCGCACCGACACGGGCGATCTCGTGCTTGACGATCTCGCCTTCCCAGTCGTTCAACTTGGTGATGGGCGCTTCGCCGTTCTCGTCCGACATCAGGTGCAACATCACGAGCTCGGCGCGGCTCAGCTGGCCGTTGTTGTCCTCCTCGATATAGTCCTCGATGCGGGTGCGCGGTCGACCGAGCCGATCGATCTGGGGAGTGGCAGCGAGCGCGTTGATGTCGCGGTACTCCTGTTGGCGATCATCAGGCAAGTCCTGGATCGCGTCCGCATGCTCCTCAAACAGCTCTTGTGCCATTTGGTCGGACGCCTTGTCGACTGCTTCACGTACCTCGGGTACACATGCGAGCGCTGCGGACCGCACAAACGCGTCGCGCAACGCGTCGTCGCTGTCGTCGTCGATCGTCAGGTGATCGACGTAGGCCGCTGCGATATCGGAGCCGAACGCCTTGCGTGCGTCCTCGAAAGCAGCACGAATGGCTCGCTCGTCAGCCTGCTCGACGATGTCGGCGTATTCGACGGTCTTTCCACCAAACTTCGCCGAGATCTCCTGCAGGCGGACCGCCAGCACCTCGGCGGTAGCCGCTTTCACACGTGTCTTGTATAGCTCAGTGGACTCGTCGAGCACCCGGTGAATTCGCTGGGCAGCGTCAGCCAGTGCTTTCTGCTGCACGCCGTCGGTCGACAGTGCGAGTGCGAGCGACGCGAGGCGTTTGACGGGCGACGTGCCACGTTGGGGGATCGTCATTGACGGTAGGTTGTCCCACACATCCCAGACGATGCTCGGAATCTCCTTGTTCGGCGTCATGACGCACTCTTCGAGGATCACCTTCCGGCGTGTCGGATCAGGCACGCCGTCGATCTGGGCAGTCAGCAGCTTCACGATGTCACCGGCTGTCTTGCGGTCAAAGAATGGCAGCAGGCAGTCGACCGAGTTGAGCTCATCGTCGCCCGGGACTCGCCGCGCCAGCGGCGTGCGGACCATCCGGCCGAGTAGCTGCTGGATATGGTCGTGATCCTTTGCGGGCCGGAACGACACCAGTACCTCGGCGCGCGGGCAGTCCCATCCGGTGGAGATCGCATCCTTGGCGATAAGAACCCGAACGCCGGTGCGATGTTCGACCACTTGCGGCTCGACCCAGTCGACCTGGTGAGCTCCGAACGTCTGCATCGAGTGCTGGCCAAGCACATGCCGGACGGAGTCAGACCCCAGCTCGGGCATAACGTCGAAGATGACGTCAAGTGCCTCGCCAAGCTTGTCGTGGTCTGGCGTGTTGGGTGCCTGCAGCACCAGAAGCGGCTTGACAACGTCCGGCAACCCCTGCGACTCGCAGTATGCCTGCCACCGCTCGGACGAGTGCTTCAGCTTCTTTGCGGCTCGACGCACCAGAACCATGTCGATTGCCTGCGCTTCGGCCGGGATGTCGACTTTGACGACATCCTTGACGAGCCCTGACTCCTGCACCTGGAAACCGTCGACCTGGACTGGGGGGAGATAGCGGCGGTCGCCGGAAACGTGCGCGTCGTCCATTGCCTCTTTGAAGTCGCCAATGGTGGCCGAAATGCCCCACACGATCGGTACAGGCGGGTTGCCGGCGTGGCCGTTGATGAGCCGCTGGACGATCGTCGACTTGTCCCGGGTCGCCTTGGTGCCGAACCCGCGGTGCGCCTCATCCACGATCAGGTAGAGCGTACGATCCGAGTCGTCGATCGTGTTGGCGATTGTCTGCCAGATCGTATATCCCTGCAGGTCTGGTTGGACGGAAGGATGCATTCCCTCAAGCACCTCGTCCTCGGCAACAAGTTCGTGACCACGCGTGAGAAGCGACGACTTCGAGAGCTTCTGCGTGTTGAGGAAGTAAACCTTGCCCGACTCAAGCATCGGTTTCGAGAACGGCGGTTCGATGGTGACGAGGTCTGTCGAAACAATCTTGTCGGACGCCTCCATGATTCGGAACCGCGTCTGCTCGTTCAGGTTTGGGTCGTCGGAGAACCAGATGACGACGGCGCCGTCGTCCGCCTCGAAGTCGAAGTCGTCGTTGCCATAGAACAGTGACTCGATGACCGCGGAGGCGATGACGGTCTTGCCAGCGCCAGTGGTCGCGGAAAGCGAGACTGACGTCGGCGTTGTCTCACGCTCGTTGATTGTCTTTGCACGGTCGAGCTTCGCAAGCATGTCTTCGAGCGCAGCGCGCTGGTACGGCTTCAGGGTGAACTTCATCGTGTGGCCCTCCCAGCCTCGATCTCAAAGTTGCGCAGGTAGGACGCGTACAGGCGGACCGGTTCGACATGCTCAGGCAGCTGCCGCACCATCGCCTCGAACAAGCGATCTTCGTCGGTCACAATAAACGCAAGTGTGAGACCGTCCTGGGCCTCAACCGCTTTGATGAACGGTTCACTCAGATCGAGGTTTGCGATCACCCCGTACGCATCAGCAACGTCCCAACCGGTCGAAATGTCGTCGATGCGCCGCCCGCGCGATCCAGCGCGCAGCCACAAAAAGGGGGCTATCCTCGCGAATTCGCGATTACTGGATACGCGCATCGCGGACTCATAGGTGAGAGTGAAGAACTCCACATTCTCCCCGAACCCATCCGCCATCGGGAACTCATCTGTGAACCTGTAGTCGCCCTTGATGGGATTGCCGTCCGGCGTGCTCCCCGTGATAGCAGCATTAATGCGAGGCTTGGTCACGTAATCGCAGATGCCCCACTGCTCCCACTCGGGATCTCCAGGACGAAGCCCTTCTTGCCGTAGCTTCTTTTGCTCGTCGGCGGAAACTTCGTTATTCGTGACCGAGATCGACCTGCGCCGCCCTCCGTCCTGCTTGTTGAGGCGCATAACCGCGTGGGCAGTTGTACCGGAACCAGCGAAGAAATCCACAATCACGGCTTCAGGCTTATCGGCAACGACGAAGCGCAGCGCATCTTCGACCGCATAAAGTGCCTTCGGGAACGGAAATCCGCGGCCAGGGAGTAAAGCCGAAATCATGTGTGATCCATGGTCGCGGGCAAAATGTCCCGTCTTGCTCCAAACTGTCCTTGGCACGACTCGCTTTGCGGTATCGCCAAGCGCAAGTTCAAGAGCTCCCTCTGACGTCTTACCTGTGACAATGAACGTGCCATTCTCGATATTGTCGAGGGTGCCGGGCTGAAGGTAAGTCACCGGACGTTGGCCGGTTGCAGGGTCGCGGCGTCCGAGGCGGACAGTACCCTCTGAAAAGCGACGACGCATCTGATCCGCTGAGAACCGCCAGCGATTTTCACGACCGTCACTGGCCAGTGGCCATATTGCCGTTTCACCGGGGGCCAACACGAAATCGGCTCGAGCCATGCCATGTGGAAGGGGGTCGCCAACCCGAACAAACGCACCAGTGGATGCGTCGATGACGACTGGATAGAAGCTCGCCTTACCGGCCTTCTTGTCTTCCCTAGCTGAGCCGCTGCCTCGCCTAATCGCGGTAAACCATACGGTTGGCATAGTAGACGAAGTCTCGTCGTCACCCAGCATGGTCGACGTCCATGGCAGAACGCCTCCGCTGCCGATGAATACATAGAAGACGTATTCGTCGACTCTGGAAAACCGACCCGCTCGGGGAGTGCCGGCACGATTAATGATGACACTCACCATTTGGATATCCGCCTCAGGGAACACCTGCTCTAGCAGTAACCCCAGCCGCAGGTACTCCTTCTCATCGATCGAGACGATGAGGACCGAGTCATCTGGATTCAGCAGCTCCTTCGCAAGGAGCAGGCGGCGCTCCATGAACGCAAGCCACTTCGAATGACGGTAGTGGTCGTCTGACTCAACGTAGTCGTTGTTGTATTTCCAGTCCCTAGCGCCGGTATTGTAGGGGGGATCGATGTAGATGGCGTCGACCTCGCCTCGGTGAGTGAACAGGAGCGCTTGGAGCGCGTGGTAGTTCTCGGAGTTGATAACCGTGTGAAACGGCTTGTCGCCCCCGCGCTCGACCCTGCCTGTGGAAACAAGGCCCGGATAAATGGGATCGCGGAACTCGGCGACTACGACGAGATCGTTGAGCGGCACGGAGCGCACCTTGTCGGAGTTGTCCACCACCACGACGTCAGCCCACCGCTCGCCGCCTTCGGTGAAAGTTTTGGTGACCCGGTAGAGACGCTCATTCTCCTTCTTCGGCTTTTCGCCGTGGTCCGGCAGGATACGCACCTTGTCGTTCTTGCGTACGGGTCGCCCCGGTAGCTCGACCGCCTCAGGGACGTGCCGCTCGAAGTTCAGTCCGAACGCGCGGCGGTCTGCGAGAGCGTCGGTTTCGCGCCGCAGGTCCTTTGCCAACTGGGGGTCGGTGTTGGCGACTTGCCGGAGGAGGTCGTTGAGACGTGACACGTAGCGATTCTTCCTTACGAGGTCGGTGAGACTGTGACGGTCCCCCGCGCAAAGGAGGCGAGGATGCGCTTGTGGGTCTGGCGGGGCAGATGGCGGTTGCCCGGTTCTCCGAAGGGGGTTCCAGGTCGGGCGGGAGCCTCCTGAAGCAGCTTGTCGAGGCCGGGGCGCGACACCAACAGCAACCCGTGAGTGGCGCGCGTGCACGCGACTGCGAGGCGGCCGAATGCCGAGTTGAACTCGTCCAACTCGGACGCTCCGGTGAGCGGGTGGATGGCAATCGTGATGCCGTTCGTCTGCCCCTGCCATGAGTCGACCGTGGAGGCAATCAGGTCGGACTCAGCCAGGTTGTGTTTGGTGCTGAGACGAGCGACGGCATCGGCGGCGTCGTCAACTGCTTGGTTGCGGGTGGCGAGAATGGCGACGAGGGGGTCGGCCGGGCTGGAGCCAGGGCGATCCAACTTGGTCTTGCCGCTCGGTGTTCCTTCTTCGTTGTAAACCTGCTCGGAGAGGATGAACCCAGCCGTGAACAGGTCGTCGAGCAGCTTCTCGACGAACTCGATGAGTGGGAGGTCCACATCGGCAGCTTCGGCATCCGGCAGCCCGTCGACTTCAAGAAGTGTGGGCACCCCGGTGGCGACGGACTCCCACACGGCCTTCGCCGGGCCGGACAGGTTGCCGAGTTCGATGGCACGGTCGCCGGGAGCAGCGACGGAGTTGAGCGACTCCCACTCGGGGTAGAACGCGCGCCACAAGCCCAGCTGTTCGCCAGTCGGACGCCAGACGGCAGGCAGTTCAGTTGCCCACGTCTTCGTGTCGTCGCCGTCATAGGCGGTCGGCCAGGCGCGGTAGGGGTTGAAGCCGGGATCGCCGCGCCACGGGTTTTCGGCGATTTCCAGTGGCGGAAGCTGGCCGACGTCACCGACGCCGACGTGGATGGGCGCGGTGTAGATGATTTTGTCGAACAGGTGATGCGGCAGTTGCCACGCCTCGTCGACGAACAGGACGTCGAAGCGATAGTCGCCGTGGAAGGCCAGCCCGAAATGACTCTGGACGTGTTGACGCGTCATTCCGAGCATATGGGTTGTAGTCAGCACGACGGGCACGTCTTGTGGAATCGCTTTCACGGAGTCCACGACTGTCGCTGACGCCTTGACCGAGTCCGGCACGTCGTTGAACACGCGCTTGGACGTCCACAGGTACACGGTGTCCTTGCCGAGCTCGTTTCCAAGCGAGCTAGCGAGCGGCCAAAGCTGCCGGTTCTGGAACGCAGTCACGGCGGCGCGTAAGCACTGGGGCTGGGCGATGGAGTCGCGGATTAGTCCACGCAGCAGGAACGACTTGCCAGCGCCGGCGGCTGCCTTGAGCAGGATGCGTTGAACGTCGGAGCTGCCGTCAAGAGCGTCGAGGAGCTGCCCCTTGGCGAGCTTGGCCGCAGTCTCATTCTGGGATGCGGCACGCGAGTGGTGGTAGGCGTTAGTGGCGACGAGCGACGGTGGGGTAAACGTAATGGTCATGGGTTACTCCACGTCGTCCGTCGTCAAGTCCTCGGGTGGCTGCTCGGCCGGGCGATCGGCCGGGTCAGGCAGGTTCTCGTCGGCGGCATTGACGTCAAACGCGTCCGAGTCGACCACGGGCGGCCACACTTGTGGGTTGAGCTCACCGCGCGCACGGCGATCAGCGAGGACATCTGACCATTCGGACTCGGACGCTTCATGGGGTTTGCAGCACCACTGATGATTTGCCGGGTCATCGGCGTACGAGTCAGGCGTGCACGTCTGCTTCGGTGCTGAGGACGAGTCGACGCTTGGCTTCTCCACGTTCAGCCATACGTCCCCTTTATTGGTGGAGAACCACGTGAAGTCGGCGACGATCAACTCGTCGCCGACCGCGAACCCAAGGTCGTGGTGGGGGGTCCACGTGTATTGGCGAGGCTGTGCGCCGGTGGCCGTGAGCTCGCCGATGGGCATGTGGGAGATCTTGAAGCTGCCCTTCAGCGCCCGCACGGTCACGTAGTCGGCCTCGACGAGCGCTTCACCGTTCATGTGGAGCGCGACGATGCGCGACGCGTCACCGATGCGACGGGAGTCAACTTCGATCGTCAGCGGCGAGTCGTCCACGACGCGTGCAACTGCGAGTTGTCTGATTCCCGCGTCTTGGGCAGCGTCGTACGCAGCGAGCGGGTTCGTCATCAGGGTCATCTGTGCGTTGAACTTGTCGTCCGCTTCGAGAAGCGGCACAGCGTCGTTGCGCCACCAGCGGGAGGTGCGGCTGAAACGGACGAGGTCGGAGGCGTGTAGGTCTAGTCGTCGACGCCACACGCGCTGAGCGTCGGCCTCCACGGCACGCACGGCGGGCTGCATTTTCGATAGCTCGAACTCGGCCTGAAGGATCGAGACCGCTTTGTCGAATACATTGGTCTTGTAGGCGAGTTCGGCGCGGATCAGCTCGTCGTAGAGCCTCGGTTCGGCAGGATGCGACAAACCGGGCCTGTCGCCCGTGAACGACTCGTGAATCGCGTTGGAACGGACCGGTGTCAGTTGAGCGCCGACCGCGTGCTCTGACTTCTCGACTAACTCAGCGAGCGCCCGATGATCGATCCTAGGGGCACTCGGATCCGCCCACGGCGTGAGGTAGTCAAGACGAAGCGAGTTGACAGCCGGTCCGCCGGCCGTGACCAGCGACGCGAGTGCTGCACGCAGGTCGACGATTGCCGACCGAACTGTCATAGTGCGGTTTCGGTCCTGCTCCAGCAGGAATGAGACAGCTACTCGATCCTTCTCCGGAAGCCGGGGAGGGACGACCGCGGGTTCCCCGTTGAAGGTGAGCGCTGGACGGCCCTGATGCTTGTCGCGCTCCCAGCGCAGCCGGGAAAGCTCCTTGCCTGCCGCGCTGTCTGCGATCGAGACGAGAATATCGGCGGTCTTGGAATCGGGAACGACCAGATGGACGGGAACTGGATTGTCAGCATCTGCCTTGAACTGTTCCGTGATGGCTTTGTTGAGCTCACGGCCGAGCATCTTCAGAATTGCCCTGCGGGTGTCCTCGCCGTCTGGGTCGTCGTACACCTCAACGTGCCAGGCTTCGACTCCAACCTTCGTGACACGCTGGACCGCGATGCCATAGACGCCGAGTGCAGCACCGTCCGACTTGGCCAGCACCACGTTGACGGTGCCGGGTTGGCCGATCGGGTCGAGGCGTCGCTGACCCGACTGCATGCCGGTGCCAGCGAGCGTCGCTTCGACTTGGCGGCGGACCGAGTTTGCGACTTTGCCGACGGGCGTGATGCCGTCGATCAGTCCGACAGCGTGTGCCCGGACTTCAGGCTTGACCCCGAGTTCGATCAGCAGGTCGGCCGGGTCGGCCGACTTCTGTAGCTCGGCGCGGCAGTACGCGAACATGTCGCAGCTCGGGCAACTGTCCGGCGAGTAGTTCGCTTGAAGGTGGGCCAGGTGGGTCGGCAGATTGCCTTCAACACCCGCTGGGAAGCCAGCTACCTCTGCGGCGCGCTCTCGGACACGCATGCGGACTTCCTCGCGATGATCCGTCAGGTTCTCGATAACCGCAGTTGGGGACAGCGACGTGTTGCGCGGCACAGCGAGGACGCCGAACAAGTGCACGTCCATTCCGACAGGGAGCTTCGTCCATGCTGTTGCTGACTCGGCGCCGAGAGCCACCTGCAGGAACCCTTTGAGGAGGCGGCCGTCGTCGATCTTGGAGCGAATCCGCTGGTAGTCCTTGGCGTCGCCGACGATGAGCCAAGAACCATCGACTTTGCCCCCCTTGGTCGGAACCTTTGGCGCGACCACGGCGAAGTCGGGTCTGGCGTCTGTGGCGTTTGCGCCATCTAGGCCGAGGAAGGGGACGGCCAACTGATGGATCAATGTGGCGTTTCCAAAGGCGACGGCCGCATAGTGGGCCTTCTCCAGGATCGCAGCGGTCTTGGCTACGTCGACGTGCGCGTCGGCCACGACGACAGCGTTTGGCCTCTGCAAGCCAAGGGCGCCCACGGAGACGGTGACCACTTCGGACGCGAAACGCCTGTCGCGGACGAGTCGCTCGAACGCCATCGCCCGCATCCAGCGCAGCAACGGGATCGTGCTCTGAGGTCCTTTAGCGTGGCCGACCTGTTCGGCGAGCTTGCGTCGCGTGACGCCCGTGATCAGGGGATCGGTGCCGCGGAACCGTGCACACGCCGCGTGTGACGATGCGGCGACGGCGCTGCTTGCGCCCCCAGTTACCTTCACCGACAAGTGCAGCTCCAGCTGCGATCCGCGCAAACCGCCGCGGACGCCGCAGCCCACCCGAAGACGATGTCGGTGGTCGAACTCACGCTGAACTCCTTGGTTCACTACATGGCTGCCATCGTGCAACCCGATCAAGTGACACCCTAGCGAAGGTGTCCGACAGATTCTGGAGACGCGCGACGTTGGGCCGCTTCGTATTTCGGGATTCAATAGGGACCGAGAACTTGATCAGGTGGCGGTCAGGCGTAGGACCCGGTCGTCAGGTTCTGCGCTGCCCCATAGCTGAGTGCGGTGGTGCCACCACAATTCGGCGTCGTCGATTCGGCGTATCTGCTGCAGCAGGTTGCTAGTCTGCCCATGGCCTCGACGTTGCCGCGATCGGCGGCCTCGTGGTACCACTCGTGGGCTTCGCGGGATTGGCCTTGCGGGTCGGCGAGGCCGGTCATTGCGCCCGTTGATGCCCCGAGTATCCGCGATCCCGTGAGCGGCTTCGTTGAGCAGCGTGCCGAGCGCGTCGGCCGCGCCGCGCTGCAGCCCCTCGCCGGCCACGAATAGATCGTGGAGTTCGTATTCGCCGTGTACCCACCGGTTTGGGGCGAAGTGCGCAAGAGTGAGGTCGGTGCCGAGGGATTCCGAGCCCACGGTCAGCACGACGTCGGGGACGTCCGGGTGGCGGGATCGGATTGGGCCCGTGTGCCTTCTAGGGCGGCGACGGAGTCGGTCATGATCTCCGAGTCCTTCGGTGAGGTCTTGACACGTACGTGTCAAGCGGCGGCCCATCGGGTTTAACACGTTCGTGTCAATGTGGTGGAATCCCTGGGCGCGCGTCGCGCTCCTCGAGGGGGCAGGCCCGGCGGCCTGACTCTCGACGCCTGTCCCTCGTGCCGCAGGATCCGCAGATGTGCGGGAACGCGCCAATGCGTGCACGGGCGAATTCCGCTATCCGGGCGGCTAGGCGGCCCGCTTGACAACCACAGCGGAATTCGCTTGTGCCGGGCGTGGTTCCGCACATCCGCGGGGGCGGCACGATCACACTGCGGCGCGCGCCCAGGGATTCCACCTACCAGTTGCGGCCCACCCGACCGCACTTCGCGCCGGACTCGAAACAGCCGCGGTGCCTACCGGATCCGACCACGAACCCCGCCACGTTCGCATTCCGAGTGACCCCCTGCCGGACGCCACCGCCTACGTGGCCATCGCTCGCGCACCCTTTGCCACCGACCGGTTCACCGCACTCGACCGCACCGATTCCCCCATCGTTACCTATCTCTTCTCATACTGAATTCACTTGTTACTCAGAGTTTCTCTGCTTCCCAACCCTCTAACCTTCCTTCAGTCTCATGCTCAGAGGACAGCAAATACGCACTGATGGGTGTATTTGCTGTCCTCTGAGCATGAGACTGATTACCGCTGATCAGAGGGCGGGAAACGGTGAGACTCGCCTGCGCAACGTCGAACACGATCTACCGTCGTTTGTTGATCGCGTCGCGGGGTGTTCGGCGTTTATCCGGTGTTCGTGTGCTGAGGGCACCATCGCGTGCCGACCGTTATCGGGGGTCATGCCGTGGCTGCTCGATGGTCCGGTCCCGCGTGTCGCGGGCTCGGAGACGCTGCCTGGTGTCGGGTCGGCTGTTCGGATTCTGTTCTGCCGGGTGAGGCTGGGTGAGGCGCGTGATTGTATGCGGTGCCGCCCCTCCCGAGCCAAGAACGAATTTCCAGCTGGCTTGCCAGATCCAGTCACGGTGGTGGGGTGATGGGGAAATTCGTTCTTGGCCGTGAGCCTCTGCGGCACCGCGCCGGGCAGTGATACCGGGCAGGGCGGGGCCTGCCCGTCCAAGCCACGCGCCCCCACCCCGCCCTTCAGCGCGACAAATGCTGCTGTGGCGGTCGAGTGTCCGCAGTGGCGGTCGGACCTAGCCAGACACCGTTTCGTCGACAGCCGACCGTCACGATCTCGACTGATAGTCGTCCGTGGCCGTTTCCAACCGTGCACCATGCGGCAGATGAGTGCGTTGCGTAGTCGCCGTATCAGCTCTTGGGCGAGAGTCAGGCCGATTGCGCCGACTGCTCAGCCGGGACGTTTCTCCTGACGAATGCAAGCGCAGAAGTCACCGGCTCCGATTTGACCGACGCGAGACATGACAAAACCAATATCTGGTCTGAAGGATTCGCGCTCGACACACCCCGCTTGCGCAGGAATAGCTGCGCAGGCTGGCTGAGGGAGTCATCACACCCAGCCGTCCCGGGTCGCCGATTCGAGGACTTCGTGCCCGAACTGGCGCAGCAGGCTGTAGTGGGCGTCGACCGGAAAGATCGTCTGTCCCTGCGGAAACGGTGCTGGGCGGTCGTAGGTGAGCGAGCCGGTGATGCCGATGAGTGGGACCCCCGACAGCAGGGCCTCATAGAACTCTTCGAGCTCCTCATCGACGTGTGCGCCACCGTCCTTGTTCACGACCGCGAGGATGATTCGCTGACGGAAGATGCTGGTGGCGTTGTGGACGAGCAGGGGCTGCCGGGACCACCACTCGGCGATCGAAACCGGCTCCAGGACAGCCCGATCACGCAGAGGCGACACCCGAATTGGTGTAGCCGAGGATATGTCGATCGTCAGCCCGAGGAGATCGCGCCAGTCACCGAAGTGCTGTTTCGTGGCGTGGATCGTCGTGGGTGCGGCCGTACCGAGGTGCGTGACCAGCGAGGTGCTCGTGCGCGTCTGATGGAACAGGACACGGAGTTTGGTAGCGATCGTCAGGGCTTGTTCCTCGTCTCCAGCATCGAATCCCGTGCAGGCCGTGCGTAGCAGCCGCAGCTGCTGGGCGAGTGCTTCCTGCATCCGCGCCGTGTCGGTCACCGTGTGCCCCCTTGCCGTGTCGGCAGTCCCGAGTCTGGGTACATCGTGGCATCGCGGGCGGGCTTGTGTCCGCGCAATATCGCGGAGACGCCGGCCGGTTCGATCCACACGGTATGCGACATACACGAATGCCCGACTACGATATCGACCGTCTCGGAGAACGGCCGTTCGAGCAGTTGATCGTCAGCCTCACCGCCAAAGTCCCTGGGCCGGGCGAGGTTGCGGCCACAATGGAAGTGACCATCGGCCTTGTATTCTCCCTGAGTGACACTTCTGGTATCCGCTGTGACCCGGAACCATGCGTTTCACGCGAGCGATCAACTCGTGACGTATGGACATGCCGACCTGACCGTCGAGCACGATACGAGGGCGAACAAGACGATCGTTATCATCGGGTCAGATTGTTGGCTCGTCCTGGGGTACACGGGGGTGGCGTATCTCGACGGTCGCCCGACTGATCAGTTCATCGCTGAGGCTGTGTCCGGTGTGGCCGACCTTTCGTGTGGCGGGATTCTGATGCGAGGGCTCGGCCAGTCGCTACGGATCCACTTCGAAGAGATCGGCCGGCGGATCGTCGAGAGCGTAGATGCTGCCTTCAGGCGGCTACCACGGGCCGCCCAGAAACACAAACTGATCCTGATCGGCTCCGGGCTGCAGTTCACCAAACCGACTTGGCGGCACATCATCTTCCAGGTTGAGTTCAACAAGGAGGGGTGGGACAGCGTAGGTGACCCCGGTCGGGGGCCATCATGGAATTCTTACGCGCTGAACGCTGCCGGAGACGTCCAAAAGCCCATCATCAAACGAGCTCACGAGCGAATCAAGGCAGAGGGAGCTGAGTCGCCAGAGAGGATCCGGTCGATCATGGTCGATGCGGTGCGGGAAACCGGCGCAGCATCGAAACTGGTCGGCGAAAACGTCATATCGGTGATACTCGCACCTGAGCAGTCCGAGATCGGAGTTTACTTTCACCTATCGGACGCTGGGCCGGCGATCGAGTTGCCGAGCGCCAATCCTGATCGAGTCCTCCCGCCGCCCGCGGTCTACACGCCCTTTGTGCTCCTGCCGTCGGCAGTGCATTGTCCGTCAATCGCAAGCGCCGGGGTGTCCCGAGTAGATGGTTTGGCACTCAAATTCCACGGACCTTCCTCGACTGTTGGAGGCGGTTTCCTTCACGGTTACGACCGTGAGCCTCCGCCCAGAGTGCGGCGAGGCTGACCAAAGCGAGCGCTTGCCACCGCTTTCCGGCCTGACCAAGGCCGTACTCGGGCACGGAGCTCGATGACGCCACGGTCCGCGCGAACCGGGGCATGCGGATCACCCGTGTCGAAGACCAGCAGCGACCTCATTCGGGCCAGCAGACGCTGATTAATGCCGCGCTCGCGGACAAGAAGTTCACTCGCTCGTTGGCATGAGCGGACGCCTTCGAAGTCGTGTGGGGGGCTGGTTGAACTGGAACCGAAAGCCGCAGCTGGAACTAGAGGTGACGGTGCGTGCCATGTTCGTGAGTGTGGTTGTGGAGGGGTGGGTGCTGAGTAGGCTCCGGTGCAGCGTGATCACCGCATGGTTCGGGTCCGCTCTCGAACGATTCGGTGGAGTCCGGTCGCATCGAGGAGAAATGGAATGACCACCACCACACCCACATTCACCGTGTTCGCCGTCATGCCGGTCCTGGCCGTCGCCGCCCAATCTGTTGCCGCAGGATCTCCTGGACAGCCGGGTCTTGCTGTTCCGGGGGACGGCCAGCCCGGATTGAGCACCACACCTGCAGCACCTCCACTACCAAGCCTGTCGGACTATGTGCCGGATCCACCGGCCCCACCGGCGCGTCCCCGGCCCCGTCAGCAGATCAACCCACCACTCGAATCCACGCCGCCGACATCCGACGCTACCGATACCACCGAACTGCCCGCCCCGGAAGAGATGGCGACTGACCCACGCAGCCTGCGGGTCGGCGAAACCACGGTGGCGCTGCCGGATTGGGTCGATGCGAAGTCCCGCGACAAGGCGCAGGCATATCTCGACTACGCCGAATGGCAGATCGCCGCCGGGTACGACAGCATCGGGTTCAGCCGCGACCAATCCGACCGCCGCGCCGCTTCGACCGTGACCGGCGCAGTAACAGGCGGCGTCGCGGTCGCGGAAATCGCCTCGGTGCCCGCCGCGATCGTCGGATGCACGGTGGGCGCGGCTGTCGGCGCGCTCTCCGGTGCCGTCCTAGCGGGACTTGCTACCGCGGGCGCGGCGGCGCTGCCCGGAGCCGGGATCGGGGCCACTATCGGCTGTCTTGCCGCCATCGTGGTCACCGCCGTCCCGGCGCTCGCCGTGGGTGCTACCGCTGGTGCCGTGGGTGGCGGCGCTACCGCCGGCCTTCTCGGTGCCGGAGTCGACGTACCCAAACCGGTGAACGTGCCGCCCCTGATCGACGTGGCTGCGCCGCAATCGGATCCGCCGACCGTCACCGCCGCCGACCCTCGTGTCACGCCCGAGACCGTGGTCGGCGCGGCGGTCACTTCACTACGCACGGCGATCGCCGCTATGCCTATGGTCGGCCCCGAACTCCTGGCAGCACTACCCGGCGGCGGATAGCGCCAGATTCTTTGGTGGTACCGATATCGGGTTGGTGCTCGGCCTGATAGAAACAGGGCGGAGCCCAGTCCACCTGTATTGGACTGGGCTCCGCTCGTGTATTCAGTTATGTTGCCGGTGTGATCATTTGAACAGTGTCAGCTGGTTCTTGTGGGCCTTCCGCTCGCAGTCGTCCCGGTAGGTCTTGGCCAGTATCTTCACCCTGTACATCGATAGATCGAAGTCCACGGCGATCGATGCCCAGCTGACCCCACGGTCGTACTGTTCCTGGATCTCCCGCCCGAGCCGAAGCTGCGTTCGCTGACTCATCGGTTTCTTCGGTTTCGCCATGCTCGGACACCTCAGCTGGTGTAGGCATCTTCGCGCTGGCACTCGCCGTCCTGGATCTCGCACCCTGCCTCTTCACAGAGTCCGCACAAGGTCAGCGTGTCTACCGTTCCGACCGCGATGTCGAAACAGTCCCGGCATCCGCACCACCGGTAGCACGAGGCCGCGGTCATGACCGTGGCTCCTGCTGTTGGTCGTCATCGGCGTCATTGCCGTGGCGGCGGAGTGGCTCGGCGCCCCAGGTCTCGTAGAGACCACAGTCGGAGCACCATGCCAGCCGGAATCGAGACGGATCCCATTGCGACACCGGAACATCGAACATGGCCGCGCCGCACAAGCAGTTCGGTACCGTCGCGTCCGGCTCAGTCGGATAGGGCTCGTAGGGTTCCCAGTGATTGCACTCGGAGCAGTGCCACACCAGAATGACGCGGCCCACCTCCGTGTCGGAGCCGTCCGTCATGCGCGTTGGGAAGACCGCCATGGGTTCCCTGCAGCACATCATCGGTTCGACCCGGTCGATGCGCGTTTGCGACATCCATTCCTCGGGCAGTGAACTGCCTCGCGACATCCACCTGTCCAGATCCTCAACCGCGTCGATGAGGTCGAACAGGATGCGGACCGCCGTGTTCTGGTCGTAGTCGAGCTGTCCCGAAAGGGAGTAGTTCTCTCCGATCAGTCCACGGATTCGGGTCAGGGCGGTGTTCGGGTCCATCACGCCCCCTCGCCGGCCACTGGCTCCCGACAAAGGTTGTGCTGGACCTGGAGCGCGCTGAGATCCCATTGCAGGCACTGCACCTGATCGAGCAGGTCCTTGCATTCGTCCTTCAGCTCGTCGCGTTCCTTGATCAGTTCGGCGACCCAGATCGCGTGGGCCTTGGCGTTGGCGACGACCGGTGCGTCGTCGTCGAGCGGGACCGCGCGCTGGAGCGCTTCGTTGATCGAGACCAGCAGTTCCACCGCGACCTGTCCGGACAGCTCGGCCGATACCGACCGCACTTGCCCGGACACGGTGTAGAGGAAGGTGAACCCGAATGTGTTGCCCGGATCCATCTTCACCAGCAGCCGCCCGTACCGATCGGCGCGCGCGGCGGCGACGTTGCGGGTCATCGCTGCACCTCCTTCGGATCCGAGAAGGTGTGGTGCGGGTGAAGGGCTTTGGCGTCGGTGACCGCAGCGTCGATGAGATCACGCAGGGTGATCGCGTTCTCGACGCTGAGCGGGATCGGCACCGAACCGGCTCCGTACTCCGTGCGCAGTTCGACGACGACAGTGTCGACGATCTGGCCGTAGTACACCTCGAACGAGCCACCGACCTGGGTCACGATGTGCACGTTGTCGGTTGCCGCACCGCTGATGTGGTGTCCGAATCGATTGCGCATCACGCCACCGCCCCAGTCCAACGCGGCACTGCGGCGTGCGTTGCGAACTCGGTCGTGTGCCCCCAGTGGGGCACTTCGGCGTCATCGATCCAGCTGATGCGATCACCGCAGACCTCGCACCGCGAGGACGGGCTCGGGACGGGCTCGTGATCGTTGATGGAGAACGGTTCGTGCGTCCACCACCGATAGCTCCCGTTGTCCATCAGCCCGATTCGGCCGTCGCACACCCCGCAGAATGAGAACGGGGTGTTCGCCAGCGTCAGCACGGTGCCGTCCACGATGACGGTCGCCGCGTCGTCGACTTCGTTGTCAGTGACGCTGATCATGGGGCCTTCGAACTCGGTGATGGCCGCGTTCAACTTGTCCCGCAGGGTTCGGGCTTCGCTGATCGTGAGATCGGCCAGCACTCCTTCGAAAGTGTCGACGTACCAGCGGATCTCGATGTCTCCGCGGATGTCGTCGATGGACAGGAAGTCGACCGTTGCGTCCGGCATGTTGTGCCAGGACGTCGAGGTGATTCCAGTTCCGCCGCGTCCGTGCAGTCCTTGTGAGACCGCGCGGGCGTCGGTGCTGAGGAACGCCATGATCAGAACCCCGTTCCGTCGTGGTCGTCCCGGTCCACGCCGATGGCGTCGAGCAGGGCGTTGTCGAACAGGTCGTGCAGTGCGATGGCCTGGTCGATCTCCAGCGTGAACACCATGGTGTGGCCATCGTTCACGTCAGGACAGACGCTGAACACGATGGCGTTGCGGTCGGCGTCGTATCGGGTGGAGAACCCGACCTCGGCCAGCCCGGACACCGCGCTGTGGTCGCTGTCGTCGTGGCCGCAGTTGCCGATGTAGGGATTGCGCATGATCACGCCTCCTCGGGCTCGGGCTGGAACTCCGCGAACGGGTCATCACTGCCCCGTGCCGCGGTCGTCTTGGCTGCGGTCTGGCCGCCGGCGCGGGCACCGGTGAGGGCGCTGCGCTTGATCGGCTTGGCGACGGCGTATTTCAAAGACACCCCGATCTCATCGACGGTCAGCTCCAGCACGGTGCGCTTGGCGCCGTTGCGGTCCTCGTAGCTGCGCTGGGTGAGCTTTCCGGTCACGATCACCCGCGATCCCCTGATGAGGGATTGGGCGACGTTGTCGGCAGCATCGCGCCACAGGGCGCACCGCAGGAACAGTGCGGGACCGTCTTTCCACTGGCTCGACTGGCGATCGAACTGGCGGGGCGTCGATGCGACCGTGAAGTTCACGACCAGCTGACCGTTGACTTCCCGAAGGTCGGGATCGTCGGTCAGGTTGCCGATGACGGTCAAGGTGGTTTCACCGGACATTGTTCTCACTACTCCATTACTGAATTGGTTGTGTCCGTTGATAATTGGCTGCCGTAGCGAGGCTGCGGCATGGGTGGATGTTGTGAATTCGGTTGGGGTGCAGCCAGAACGGCTGCTCTTTGTCGGGTGTGGTGGTGTCCTCCTTTCTGGTGTTGTTGTTGAAAACCTGGGGGGATTCAGGCTGGTCGCTCACGCTTCGGCCTCCATTTCGGCGATGAACTCCGCAGCGGCTTCGGCGGTGGTGTGCGGTCGATAGCTCGGTTTCCACGGGTCGACCTGGGGGTCTCCGTTGGGCCACCCTGTCGCCGGTACACCCTCGGCCTGATGCCCAGTTGCCGTCCCGCCCGCATGCGGGCGTTGCTGAGCAGTCGTGAAGCTGGCGCTGTGGTGGCGGGCCTGCTGAGTTGCGCGCGGCCGTCCATTCCGGGTGGTTGCCGAGGCGACGGTCGCGGCCGGCTCGGGGATGAGTTCGGCGACTCGGGTTTCGAGGCGTTCCAGACGACCGGAGAGATCCTCGAAGCGTCGCGTGGTCTCGCGCTGCCTGTCGGTCGTGTCGGCTGTTCGCGCTGCGGCCTCATCGGTGGTGGCTGCGAGCGTGTGCTGATGCTCGGCTACTTTGTGCGCGCTGGCCGCGGCGGCGAACCGGGCCCTCGCGGCCGCCGTGCCTGAAACAGGTCGGAACACGCTGTGCGGTACTGGCTTACCGGGGGCAGTCTCGATGGCGTTGAGGGCTTGTACGACTTGCCCGCGTTCCTCGACGGTGAGGACGGTGTTGTGGATGGTGTTCTCGATGCTCGCCCGTAAGCCCGCCAGGTAAGCGCCGGCCTGCGCTTGTTTCTCCGCGCTAACTCCTTCGGCAGCACGGGCGAAGGCGGCGCTCGATTCGCGCTGGTACTCCTCGGTGCGGGCCTGATACCACGCCCGTGTCGTTCCGATCTCATGGTTCAGCAGCTTCTGCGCATCGTGGATCTCGGCCGCGAACTGCTTGTACTCCGCGCGTGAAAGCTTCACCGATCCGTCAGCGGCGGCACGCTGAATGCGAGCCACCATCTGCAACAGCAGCGCCATCAGCTGAGGCCAATTGCGAGCGATCTCGTCAACCTCGTTACCGGACATCAGATTCACTTCCCTTCGGTCGTTGGATTTCAGACCGTCGCGGTGGCAACACGGGCACGAGCGGTGCGCCACGCCCGCCAGCGGACGCGGGCTGGGCGCGAGCGTTCGAATACCTGCCGTGACCCCGCCAGATAGGTGGTCGTGGTGAGGCTTCCGAGGCGGTGCAGCACGGCCGCGAGATCGGGACGGGCGGCGCTGATCCAGATCCCGTAGCCGACCCAGCCCACCAGCCACAGCACGAGTGGCATCCGCGCCGCGGCGGGAGCGCCGGAGGCATCGACCAGCCATGCAAGCGGCATCGCACACACCAGCGCGCCTGCGGCGGCGCGGGCACCGACCAACCATCGCAATGCTCGCCGCGTCCGGCTCGGCGGAATGAGGTGGGCGAGGTCGATGCCGGAGGACTCCATGAGGGCGGTCAGCTCACCGTCCCAATCGATTCCGTGGCTGTGGTCGTTGGTTGTCATGACAGGGCTCCTTCGCGGCTGTGGTCGTGATTGGTGCTCAGGTCGGTCAGCCAGTCGAATTCCGGTGTGCCGGAACCGGCGGGCGTCCGCGGGGTGTCCACCTCGATGTCCGCCTGGTAACCAGTGGTCTCAGGGATGTCCAGTTGGGTGGACAGATAGCGTCGGACGGTGCGTTTGCTGACTGCGAGTTCGGTCGCGATACGGCCGTGTGTCCAGCCCTGCGCCTGAAGATCCCGTGCCCGTTGCCTGCGCGCATCAGTCTCGGTGTCCGCCTGCGGGACAGGGACTTCGGAGTGTCCGGACATGGTGGCCACTGCGTCGATGGCCGCGCGGTGGGGGATGGGCAGGGCTTCGATTTGTGCGGTGAGCGGTATTTCGCGTCCCAGAGTCGGTCGCGGATCGTGGATCCGATTCCGCGTCGGGACCTCTGCCGGGTCGGGTTCGTCAGCGGGGGAGTCGCTGCGGGGCGTGAGGGACAAAAGCGCGAACCCGCACACCACCATCAGCCCATCGAGGGTGATCGGACCGAATTCCGCTGCCGGGTGCCCGTACCCCCAAGCCAGTAGGACGTCTCGGACGTGTGAGTAGGAGATGACCGCGGATCCGAACGCGACGGCTCCGGCACCGCCGAACCGTGCGATCGACCATCCAACCCCTCGCCGCCACGTCACCCGTGCCAGGACTTCAATGCTGAGCAACAGCCCCAGCGGCCAGATACCTGCCCCGATCCGGGCGGCGATCGCCAACGTCAGTCCCGAGGGCATCTGCACGGTCGGCAGGTAAGTGTGCAGGATGTTGGTTGCCACCGAGGTAAGCGATCCGAACACGAACCCGGTCCGGGCCACGCCTCGCCCACGGGGGATGGGTGCAACGGTGCTCATCGTGCCCAGCCCCTGTCTGCCTCGGTGTCCGCATGGTCATCGGCGTTGTCCGCCTGGATGTCCGGGGCCTCGACGGTGATGTCCAGGGAGGACAGGCGAAGCCGTCCTGGGCGGTCGTGCAGTCCACCGAGGGTGGCCACGTAGGCGGCCATGGGGCACAGATAGTCGGTCATGCGGCCTCACCGCCCTCGTTGAATCCGAGATCCGCACGACGCGCGCGCCCGGAATCGAGGTTCCGAACCTCCTGCAGCGGCACCCGCGGCAATGTGTTGACCGCCCACCGGTCCGCGCGCGGATCCGCAGGGAGCGGTGTCAGCTCCTCCAGATCGACCGGGATCACGTGTGCCCATTGGGCTTTGAGTGCGTGAACCCACACCACGTCGCCGCGCTCGAATTCCGCGAGCCGGTTCGGATCGATGAAGAAGGTCTCCCGGTTGCCGAGCGTGCCGTCCTCGCCGACCTTGCCGTTGCGGGCGTGGCGGGTGTTCTCGGTGACCGGGCGCGACCCGAACACCTCGCTGACCTTGCCCGCGCCTTCCTGCGCCATCAGCAGCGCACCGGAAGGGCAGGCTTCGAGCAAGCGGCGGCGCTCGTCCGGGGTCTGGCCGAGCCCGAATTGGTTCTGAGCGACGAAGAATGCCACCACGTCCATGCCCAGCAGGCGTTCGGCGATATCGATCTGCGAGATGCCGCCGGTCTTGTCGGTCACCGCCGACATCTCATCGATGATCAGGATGATCTGCCGGTCGTGCTCGCCGCACGCGAACTGCGAAATCAGGGTGTTGAGCGCGGCGACCTGGGCGCGGGCGTACTCCCCGCGGATCGTGCCGGGCACGGTGGCGTAGATGACGTCGAAGGAATCCAGGGGCCGGCCGCCGTCGAAGCCCTCACCGATCGCGGCGAAGATGTTGCGGAACTTGCCCGACACGTCCCCGATCGCGGGCGGCTTGTTCTTCTCCAGGGCATCGATCTCGGCGAGGATCGAATCGTCGTGCGCCCAACCGACTTTGGTCAGCCAGTCCACGCTGAGCCGGTCCAGGAATTCCTTCTTCGACCGGGGTGGCCCGCACGGCGCCTCCACCGCGAGCTTCGTGACTCGGATCCGGTTCTGCTTGAAATGCTCCGCGCCCGCGTCGGTGGACTGGACCGGGTTGATCATCGCTTCGAGGGTGGCGGCCATGTCCTCGACATCCATCGCCCACAAGTCGAGGCGGTTGGTGATGGGCCACAGGGCAATCCGCTTGGGATCCACCTTCAACTTCGCGGCGATCTTCACCACCTGGCGGCCGGTCTGCAAGCCGGGCTTGCCGCCCTTGCAGTCCACGAAGATCAGCAATGGGCGCTTCTCGCCGGTCCGCACATATCGATGCCAGTACGCCGAGTACAGGCCGGTCCCGAGCCGCACCACGAGCGTGGTCTTGCCCGCCTTCTGCGACTTGCCCAGCACCACCATGTGGCCGAGCCCATCGATCGGGATCTCCAACCGCGAGCGGTGCTGATCGGCGAGCCGGGCCACCGTGGAGGGCTGGGTGCCATCGGTGCGTTCGGACAACGGCCCCAGAACCACACGGGTCTTGAGCCAACCGGCCACCAGCGGGGCCCCGTAGCGGGCGGCGCGGCGCGCGGCACGGGCCTTTCCGTGCTCCTGGCGGCGCTGCAATCGGCGGGTCTTCCACGGCGAACTCACGCCCTCGGTGCTCAACCGGGCCAGGAATCGGGCTCGATACAACGCCGTGCCGGCCCACGCCAGCGGCAGGCACCCGGCCGTCATCGCCACGATCGCGCCCGACCACGGGCCGGTGTGGACCAGCACCTGTGTGCCCTGCCACCACAGCGACACGGGTGTCACCCAGGAATCGGCGATCCACATGCCCGCGATCGGCAGCACCAGCGTGCCGAGTGCGTAGTTGCGGACCTGCCGAGCTTCCCACTGCCGCCACGCCGCAACCACATTCATGCCGATACCGAGCATGAGGATGAAGCCCAGACCGAGCGTCAGAGTGCCCAGGGCGGCGAATACGTCACCGACATCGGGAATCCGGATGTGCCAGTCCGGTGCATGCCAGCCGTTCGGCAACGCGGGATTGTCGAATCGTGCGGACGTGCTCGTCGGCGGAACTGAGTTCACCAGCTCCGTGGGCGGGGACTGCGGAAGTTGCGTCACCGTCGGCGCTGCGCTGAGAGCGGTGCCGCAGTCTTGCGGAGTGATCATTGGTACGCAATCGGTCATGATCGCTGCACCTCCCTTCGCGCCAAAGTGGCGTCGAGGTCATGGATTTCGAGATTGGGTAGCCGCGGCACAGCCCGCTTGTTAGCGATCCGAGCCGCAGTGCCCTCGATCGCGCGGCGCAGCCCGTCACCGCGGACGAAGTACAGAACGCCGGCGAGGTCATGCCTGTCCGCGGTATCCAGGGCGGCGGTCATCGCCGCTTCCAGACGGCCCGCGCCGCGCTTACGTGTCAGCTCGACCTCAACGGCCCACACCTTGTCGGGGTCGGCGAAATCCTGGAACCACGCATCATGCGTGTGGCCGTTGGGCTGCCCTGCTTGGCGGATGAACCGGTGACGCAGTAGCCGTTCGCTGGTCCAGACTTCCGGGTCCGTCTCCATGCCGACCAACGCCAGCCGCAACGCGGTCACCGCGGCCATGTGCGCCGCAGTCGACGGGCGCGGAGTCCATGGACCAGGGTCGAAATCGAGATAGCCCCAGGCCGTTTCGCGATCTGGGTAAATCACCAGCGGCCCCTGCGGAACCGCTCCGGGCGCATCGAAATGCGGTGAATGCCGCCACGATCCGGGCGCACCGGAATCCAAACGGGTGACCCGCACCTGCCCGGACTGCTTCAATCTGCGCGCCATCGTGTAGGCGGCCCGCATACTCCGGCCGATAGCGGTCGGCACCAGCGCCATGGGAACCGCCCGCTCCTGCGACACGAACTCCAGGAACCGGGATTCGTGCGGCTGCTGACGAAACTTCTTGTCGCTCATCGAGTCACCACCCCCTCCCGAGGGCAGTCCGACGGCCAGACCGCGACCTGAGTCCCGGGCGCAGGGCAGGCCACGACGGTGACCGGTAGCGAAGCGTGACGACCGAACAACAGCACGCCCAGGTAGAGGCCCGCCGCGAATACGAACGCCACCAGGATCAACAAGGCGAGAACGCCGGGTGGCATGGATACCGCCCGCCGGTCGCGCGATTCGAGCAGCAGGTACTCGTTCATCGTCGTCCACCCCGCCGCCGGCCGAACGGATACGCCGGTTCCGGGAAGTTCTCGGCGGTGAACCCGCCCTTGGGGCGCTGCAACTTCGACACCGACTTGCCGCGTCGCCACAAATTCCAGGCCGCCACGATCAGTCCGATCTGATCGCGGTCACTGGTGCGGATCTTGTGGGTGTGCAGATGATCCAGCCGCTGCCGCAACGCCAGGATCGGCGATCCGGCAGGCAGGCCGATCATGCTGTCCCACAGCCGCAGGAACTCGGCCGCAGCGTCTTCGTCGATCTCGGTGAGCCGGATCAACGCCGCGCAGGCAACTGCCGGACGGCACTTCAACCTCGACGCTACCGAGGTGAACCGCTCCGCCAGCGCCACCGTCTCCGGATACACGGTCGCGAACTCGACGATCCGCGTCGTCGATACCGCGGTGCGCGTGAAGTCGCCGAACAGGTTGCCTTCCAGCCACGGGATGTACACCCGTAGCGCGGCGGCCACCATGGTGGTGTTGTGGCCGGCGATCCCGGTGAGGGTGAGCTGATCGGCGGGGGTGCGTCGGGCTCCCTGGTCCATGGTGACCTGGGTGTCCGGCGACAGACCGCGCACTACCAGCATCGGGAACTTCTGCCCGCTCGTCCGTGCGATGGCCTGCAATCGGTGCTGGCCGTCGAGAAGCTCCCCGTCGGGGCCGAGCTTGATCGCCTCGCCGTTGAAAAGCCAACGGCCCGAGACCATATCGTCGTAGTACTGCTGCACCCGCGCTTGCCGGACCGGGCGGTTGTTGGGGTTGTTTTCGAGCATGCGCCGCGCCATCGGCGCATCGATCTCGATGACCTGACTGATCATGGGTGCACCGGGCTGGTCGGAGTTGACGAGATGCATGGCTCACGCCTCCTGGGAATCGGGCTCGAGGTTGGGCATGCGGTCGATGACCGCTTGAATCGCGTCGCGTGCCTGGACGAGGTCGAAGCGATAGCGCCGCGCCAGTTGCTCGGCGTTCCGCTCGAACCGGTCATCAGCAGCCAGCCGTGCCAGCGACTCGGCCCGCTTGAGCAGGTCGTACCGCACGGTGTCGAACGCCTCAGCGATCGGACGTCGACGACGGGTCGACGGCTCGGTGTCATCGAGCGCGCCTTCGAGCGGGTCTCCGGCGTCGAGCACCGGAATCTGCTCATGCTCAATGGGTTTCGTGTGATACGTCTTGCCATCGGAACCGACCACCGAGTCAGGTGGACAATCTTGTCCACCTGCGGCCAGGTCGTTCTGAATCGTGCCTTTGCTCAGGCCGGTCGCTGCCGCGATAGCGCGGAGACTCATGCCGACCTCACGCATCGAGCCGACTACCTCGTGGCGCTCCTCGCGAGGCAGCTTGATCCGGCAGCCTTCAAACTCCTTGGTGCAGTAGTCATCCCAGGAGCCGTAGCCCAACGATGCCCACACGCGGTCTACGTAGGCTTGTGCGATCAACTGCCAGAGCGCTTCCGCTCCTGCTCTGATCCGATCGGTCAACTCCCGCGCGGCAGTCTTCTCGATAACTGTCACGCCGCACCGTCCTCGTGGGACTTGCGGCACCGCCGTCGCCGCGCCTGCGCCGACTTGAGGGCCATGCGAGTGAAGTGCGCCTTTCGTGCATGCTCAGCGCGGAGTGCTCGTTCCTGCGGGGAAAGAACACCGTCCGGATCCACCTGCTGCTCGAACTTGCTGGCCAGTGCTTCGCGGGCCTTCGCGGTGCGGGCCGCTCGGTCCGGTGTCTTCGCCCACGAAGTGTGAGCGGCGATGCGGGCCTGAAGTACCCGGTCGTTCGGGGTGTTCATGCCGCGCCGTCCGGGGTTGCCGGACTCGCCGTCCGCGTGGAACCGCCTGCGCGCTTGGCGGGGATGGGCTTCGCGATCGTGAGCAGCTCATTCCGCTCGACTCGCACGAGCCTCGAACCCATGCGGTACGCGTGCAGATGCCCGTTGTCGATCCAGCGGCGGATCGTCTTGATATCCACCCGCGCGAGCGCTGCCGCGTCGCGCAAGCTGATCAGCTGGCCGATCTGAGGACGCGTGTCCGTCGTGCGTCTCTGTGTCATAGATGTGCCTTCCTAGTGAGGCATGGCATGAAATGCCTTGCCACACCAGAACACTCGGCAAATGCAGCTGCGGACAGCGCGAACGAACCACGCACATGACGCACAGGGGGCAAAGTAGGGTGAAGACGTGCAGATCAGACCTGATGTCGAACAGTCGGACGACGCCGGCCGGCCCGCTGCCTTCCCTGCCGCGGCACCGGCATCACCCGCGAGTCATGAATCCATTCGCGAGAATGACTGGGAGGCGTTCAGGGACGTCAACTTCATGGAGAACCACTGGGGTCGCAATCAGGATGCTGCTGACCAGGAGTCCTACTACTGGTATCTGACCTTCGACGATCCAAAGCTTTCTGCCGTCACGGAGTCCTGTCAGGAGACGCTCGATGCAGACTCGCTGGATTGGGTACCGCTCGATGGACTGCACCTGACGATGCTTCGGATCGGCAGTACTGATCGGGTCACCGAGGCTGCCATCCAGGCTATCGCTGACGCAGCGAAGAAGGATTTGAACGCAGTTCGGTCTTTTCCGCTGACGATCGGACCATTGGCTGGGTCACGTGGAGCGGTCCGATTCTCGGTCGCCCCTTGGTCGGAGCTCCTCGACCTGCATCGAATCGCGCGGACAGCTACAGCGGAAGTACTTCCGGAAGCCGTCATCGCGGAGACCGACAATTTCCGCCCGCACCTCGGGATCGGATATAGCAACCGCCGCCAGCAGGCCGAGCCGATCATCTCGAAGGTCTGCCAGCTCCGAGGCATTCCACCGGTTTCGGTCCACGTCGATACGATCCGGATCGTTCGGCTCCGACGTGAGGGCCGCGTGTACCGGTGGCGCGACGTTGTGGCTATCGGCCTCGAACCTACTGGCGACGCGTAGCACCGGGCGCGGAGAACTCCCGGACACGCTCGGCCCAATCTTGTAGCTCGGCCTGGTACTCGCGCGCCTCCGACGCATCGAATGGTTTTGTCGCGGTACCGAACTCATGGGCGCGCTGCCACACTGAACGGATGGGGCGCTCCTCAGAGAGCGCTAGGGCTTGAGATCCCAGATGCACGGCTTGTTCGATGTCAGGGCTAGTCAGCCTGATCAATGCAGTGGCGATATCCAGTCGCACTAGCGATCGGCTCCAGACGGAATCTGATTCGTCGACCAGTCCCTCCACCTGATGGCCGTAGTCCAGAGTCCGATCGAAGTCGCCTGCTGAGAGGTAGGCGGTCGCCACGTTGGCTGCCAAGCGGGCGTGCCCGTACGGCTCGAACGTCAATGCCGGAGTCAGCCCATCGGGAAGATCCATTCTTTCCGCGAGGTCATTCGCTCGGTCTACGGCGCTGTGCACGCCTCGGACGTCGCCCATCTTGCCGCACGCCCGTGCAACACCGTTGGACAGCAGCCGGATCGCCTGCGGCCCATCGGCCGCGAACTGGAGCCCTTCCTCGGCAAGCTCCGCCGCGAGGTCGTACTTGCCCATGTAGTAGGCACAGAAGCTCTCCGTGCCTCGCACCCAAGCCTGCAATTGCGCATCTTCCAGAACCGTCGCGATCGCAAACGATTCACGCGCATACATACCCGCGTGGGGGAACCGTCCCCGGTTCACGGCCATATAGCTGAGGATTCCGGAGAGCTTCGCGGCCAGTTCGTACAGCCGTTTGACTTGCTTGGGATGCTGACGCTGCTGAAGGCAGCCGTCGACCTGGCTTCGAAGCGAAACAACCTCTGGGGCAAGCTTCTTGGGCCCCTCGACCTCATAGCGTTCGAGGATGTCCGCCACCGCGAAGTCGACGATGTCGAGCACCGGATCGTCCACGTCGATCTGACCGAGCCGCTGCAGTCGTTGAGTGATGATTACCGGGCTCTCGAACGAGTCCGCGGCGGGATCGAGTGCAAGCTCCTGCGACAGCGTGATGCCGGGATAGCCGATATCTACGGGCCGCAGGTCTCGATCAAGCTTCTCGCTGAGCACCGCCAGCATCACGCGACAGCTGCGTTCATTCGGTTGGGCAACGGTGCCGTTCAACCACTTCTTGATAAGTGTGTGACTCGTAGCGAGCACCGGGCCGCCGTCCAGCCGACTGCGATCCTGCATCCGCTTGGCAAGGCCGGTCGGCTGGACGCCAGCCTCGAACATGACGGCCTTCAGCTTCAGGTTGGGCTGCGGGGTTCCAGACGTCCGCAGTCCATCTCGATCTCCGTCGAGAGTGGCCACCAGCCCAGTATATGTCCTGAAATGTCCACGTACGCACGATATTTCGAGTTAGCTAGCATGTGCGCAGCTACTCTTGGGGCATCGTCTTTCTGAGCGGTTGAATTCCTGATAGTGGCCGCCTGTGAACTGGTTCTCTACCAGTCCGGGGCCTTGATTGAGCCGCGCTCGTAGTAATCGTCGTCGGACTCTTCGTCCAGCTTGCGCTGCCGTTCCACGCGCTCGGCTTCCATACGGGCTGAGTTCGCGTTTGTGTACGTCGATACCGCGTCGAAGGTCGAGTCGGACCGCAGCTCTCGCAGTGCCTCATCGACCTTGGGGCGCTTGTCTTCTACCGCCGCGCGATACGCAGCCATGATGGCGGCTTCCTCGCCGACGGTCACCGATAGCAAACGGTCTTCGGCATCCACGATCACGCGGATTCCGTTGACGACGCCGACTCCTCGGATCTGTTCGAGGGCATATTGAGCCCGCTGTACCTTCAAGCCGAGTTCATCAGAATCGTTGCGCTGTGGGAACATTCACGAATCCTTCGATCTGCGCGCGAAAATGCGGACGCTTCAGGACGGGCGCTTGATCTCGGTCGGTGGTGGGGCGGTTGTACCGGCTGCCGCGCGAGGGAAGCACGGAGATCCGGCGGTGATACTCAATGAATGGTCTTGTGCGGGAGCGTACTGAAGGACCAATACGTAGCCGTCGGGAGTGTGCACCGGAGCCCAGCGCGAGTCGGCGTCGGATTGAAGGGTCCAACCCCGTGCCGTCCACGCGTTACGGATCAGCTCGAAGTACTGGGCGTTCTGGCCCGTTGGAACGCCGACGACCCAATAGCTGAGCTGGACAACCTCTGAGCCGTCGGCATGCCCGCGGTCATCGCAGGGAACGGTGAGGCTGGGCGTGTGCATGACTCCGAGGTAGGAATTGTCCGACGTAATCGAATAGCTCACGCTCGGCGGAAGTCCCTGGAGGGACTCGAGGAGGTAGGCGTTGATCCTGTCGCGGGCCGTCGACTCCGTGAGAGATGAATCCACCTTGGTCCCTTCGGTGCTTCCCGCGTCAATGATGTGCTGTGCGCCATCGTCGTTTCTGGCATCCTTGCCACACCCGCTCAGTACTGTCGCCGCGGCGAGCAATGCGATACCGAGTGCCGCAACACTTCTGCGTTGTCTGAACATCACTTGACCTTCACCGCCTCATTTCCCGTTTCCCGCAATAATATCGCCCATGCCTTGCAAGGATTTGCTACCGGGCAACCAGTACTCACTGTGTGTGTCTCCGTTATATCCCAACGCGCCCTGATGATCTGAGGGGAAAGACTGAGCGCCGTACGCGCGCCAGGTCGGATCGATACCGAAGTCGTCCATGCCTGCATGCCGAGAAAACCAACTGAGAATTGGGATTTCTCTCTTCTCGGCGTACAACGCTACTGGATCGGCATCGGACTTGGTGGCGAAGACATGTTTGGGCGTATCGGCGTGTGGCACGCCTGTCAGATTGAGGTCACTGGCATGTTGAACCGTGGTGCCCGGACTGGCCACAAGCACCACGGAGTCGGCATTGAGGGTGCGTCCGTGGCTGGCCGAGTCGCCGACCAGCGTGGTGCCGTAGCTGTGGCCGAGTACCGTGTTGTACGACGGTTGGCCATCGTGAGAGGCGCGAAGGCCGTCTTGGAACCGATCCAGGGCAGGTGCTCCCTTGTCCGCGTAGGACACATGCGTTGCATCCAGCAATTCCGGCGGTGCGTCATAACCGAACCAGGCGACCACCGATGTGTTCGGGGCGCCACTCTTCTGGGCCTGCTGCCTCATCGCGTCGACTCGCTGCATGTCGCCCTCGACCGTGTTCTTGCCGTTCATTGCCGACGGGCGCGAAGTGGTCCCCGGCACGTAAGTACAAACATTAGACGCGGTATCAGGATTGCCGGCCGCGACGGCCGCGTGCGGAATCTTGCCCGATTGGGTATCCAGCAGCATCAAGTACCGGTCGTCGCCTTCGAGTGAGGTGGCGATGCCCTTCAGATCGGCGAGTTTGTCCTTGACGGCCGGGTCGCCGTTCTCGGCGCGGGTCAGTTCGTCGTTGAGCTTCTCGCGATTGTAGTGGTCGCGGTCCACCGTGGGTAGACCGTCGCGGTTGCCAATGTACTGATCCTTTTCGAACAGCGCGTCCTTCTCGGCCGGCGTCAACGACGCCCAAAGGTCGTGCAGTTTCTTTGGGTCGGTTGGCAATTCGGCGTTGCCGTCGAGAATCTCTTGGACACTGGAGCTGACTGGAGCGCCGTCCGGCTGCTTCTCGTAGTTGCCGAGCATCTGCAGATCGGCGGTGATCGCTTGCGCCGCAGATATTTCCGACAAGCCGAACTGGAACAGCAGCGCCTTGATGCGGGTCTGGAATCCGGATGCCTGACTATCGATGGTCTTCTGAAGCAGCGCGGCTGTCCCGGAGAGTGGCCGATCAGGGTCGGAGGGAACCTTCGGTGCCGTCACGTTGCCGTTATCGTCCGCGGTCATCCCGGCGGCTGGGAGCTCCGCATCCAGGATTTTCAACAACGAGGTTCGGGTATCACGGAGTTGAGCACCGTAGGTGTCGTAGTGGTCGGCGATGCCGACGATCGCGGTCGCAAGATGGTTGCCATGCAGCTTGTGCGCGATCGCGCGTTCTGAGGCAGCCGCTGCGGCGTCGCCCTTCCAACGATTCATGGCGTTGTCGACGGACTTCTCCATGGCGTCGACCTTGGCGACGAATTTGTCGTTCTGCTGCACCAGGTCTTTGGAGTAGTCGAGCATCGACTGCGGGTTGCAGCCTCGGACATGGCTGACGGTCGTCAACTCACGCCTCGCCGCGGCCGTACTTGACCAGTTGGTCGGCGTTGGCCTTGTCCATGTCCTCGTACGTCCCGGAGGCGGACTTCGCGCGGTCGGCCAAGGTCTGAACCTGACCGCGAACCAAGCCGTATGCGTTCAGTACCGCATCGCCGACCTGCGCAGCGACACCTTCGATCGGCGAGCCGGGCATGCTTACGGTCGCGGTGATTGCCAGCTTGCCGATTTCCTCGGCTTGGCCGCTCAGCTCGGTCGCCAGCCCGTGCAAGGTAGATAGGTCGACGTCAAGAATGTCAGTCACCGCTGGACCCCCTGGATTAATACGCGGTACAAACCTCCGCGGACCCTAACATGACGCCTGACCAGTCCGGACCGGACAGTTGTGCGAATTGCGCTACAGCTTGTCGCCGAGGCGGGCCTTGCGGTGGGCGTCGCGGGCGCGGGTTTCAGCGGTGGCACGGGCGTAGCGGCCGAGCATCTGGCGGGAGCGCCAGCCGGCCAGCATCATGAGGTCCTGCTCTTGGCCGCCGTTGGCCAGCCAGTTGTGGGCGAAGAAGTGGCGGAGTTGGTGAGGGTGGAGGTGGGGGATTCCCGCGGCGGCGGCGCGGCGCTCCAGGATTTGGTAGATGCCCCAACTGGTCATCCGGCCTCGTTTGCCCAGCCAGAGTGCGGGATTGTCGTTGGCTGCCTTGGGATGTCGGGCTCGGATCCGGAGGTAGCGGCGTAGGGCGATGCGGGTTTTGTCGCCGAAGGGCAGGACTCGTGGTCGTCGTCCCTTGCCGATGACCAGGGCGGTGTTCTCGTGGAAGTCGAGGGCTTCCATGTCGAGTGTGGCGATCTCGCCGACTCGGGGGCCGATGTCGACCAGCAGGCGGATGATCGCTGTGTCGCGGCGAGCTTCGAAATCAGTTCCTTCGCACGCGGCCAACAGTTTTCGGAGATCCTCGATGGGAGGCACCGGGATGGGCTTCTCGGGGACGTACGGCGGGGTCATCTTGTCGAACGGGTTGTCCTCGAGGATCTCCTCGGACTCTAGGTATTTGCAGAACTGCTGAAGGCTTCGGTACTGGCGGTTCGCGTACTCAGGGGTGAGTGGCTTGCCCGTTCGCCGGTTGGTCCGGTTGAGGGTGTCGATGATGTACGCGCCAATGTTCTCGCGCGTGAGGGCGTCGGCGTTGGCCTCGATGGGAGGCCTCTGGGCTTCCAGGAAGGCGACGAAGTAGCCGACGTCGCGGCTGTAGCAATCGATGGTGCCGGCGGATTTGTTGGCGCGTCGAAGCTCGGTGACGAAGTCCTCCAGGAGCTCGACGATGGCGTCGAGATCTTGCCCCATGACCCCAGGCTACGCGCGAAAGTTCCTTGGTGTTTGAGCGTTATACGGTCTGGGTATTGGTGTAACTGCCAGCGTTTTCGCTGGTCAGCTACACTTTGCGCCCCCGGCAGGAATCGAACCTGCGACCTAGGGATTAGAAGGCCCTTGCTCTATCCAACTGAGCTACGGAGGCAGTGCGGGCATCGGCGGTGATGCGGGCTCCAAACACCTTGACCCAAATCGATCTCGGTGTCCAGCGGGTTGAGTATAGCGAGCGTCCAGGTTAGTAATGCTTCCTCGCTTAGCAACTGTTCGGCGCGTCGGGGTGGTTGTGCAGACCGGAGGACCGGAAACCCCAGGGGAGTCTGGATGGGCGCTCCGAACTACGCTGGGCGTATGTCGTCAGTGCAGGACCCGCCCGCAGGATCGGATGTTTCGGCGAATCGGTCGGGTTCGGGGGTGACGTTCGCTGCGGTGACGGCACTGGGTGGGGCGGCGGCCGCGTTGGTGGCGGCGCTGGTCGTGGCGTTGTCGGCGGCGCAGGCCCTGACCTTGCTGGGGATTCCCGATCCTGGTCCGCTGACCACGTACGGGCTGCCCGCGGTGCGCGCGGTGGCGGATTTCTCGGCGGCGCTGACGATCGGATCGCTGCTGTTCGCGGCGTTCTTCGTGCCGCCGCAGGAGAGCGGAGTGCTGGACGTCGGGGGGTATCGGGCGCTGCGGCGGGCCGGGAACGCGGCGGTGGTGTGGGCCGGTTCGGCGGCGCTGCTGGTGCCGTTGACGCTGTCGGACACCACCGGGCAACCGCTGCTGAACTCGCTGCGGCCCGAGCAGGTGTGGCGCGCTGCCGACCAGGTAGAGGTCGCGGGGTCCTGGCGGTTCACGGTGTTCATGGTGCTGGTGCTGGCCGTCGCCTGCCGGGTGGCGCTGCGCTGGGGCTGGACGCCGGTGCTGCTCCTGCTGTCGGTGCTCTCACTGCTGCCGGTGGCGCTGACCGGGCATTCTTCCTCGGGTGGCGCCCACGACCTGGCCACCAACAGCCTGATCCTGCATCTGCTGTCGGCCTGCTTCTGGGTGGGCGGACTGTTCGCGGTGCTGGCCTACGCGCTGCGCGACGGCAAATACACGGCACTGGCCGTGCGCAGGTTCTCGATTGTGGCGACCGTCTCGTTCGTGGTGATCGCGATCAGCGGTGTGATCAACGCCCTGGTCCGGCTGCCCGTGTCGGAACTGCTCGGAACCACCTACGGCAAGCTGGTGCTCGCCAAGACCGCGGCGCTGATCCTGCTCGGCGTCATGGGCTACCTGCAGCGCCGCAACGCGATCCCGGACCTGGAGAAGGACCCGCAGGATCGCGGCGCGCTCATCCGCCTCGCCGGTGTCGAGGCGCTCATCTTCGCGGCCACCGTCGGCCTCGCCGTCGGCCTGGGCCGCACCCCGCCGCCGGACCAGCGGACCGTGCCGACTCCGACCGAGGTCGAGATCGGCTACAACCTGGCCGGTCCGCCGACCGTGGCGCGGCTGCTGTTCGACTGGCGCTTCGACCTGATCTTCGGCACCCTCGCCCTGGTCATGGCCGGGCTGTATCTGCGCGGCGTGCTGCGGCTGCGCAAGCGCGGCGACGACTGGCCGATCGGCCGGACGATCGCCTGGCTCGCGGGCTGCCTGACGCTGCTGCTCGCCACCAGCTCGGGTGTGGGCCGGTACGCGCCGGCCATGTTCAGCGTGCACATGGCTCAGCACATGATGCTGTCGATGCTGGCCCCGATCCTGTTCGCACTGGGCGGTCCGGTGCTGCTGGCGCTACGCGCGATCCAACCGGCCGGTCGGAATCAGCCGCCCGGCGCGCGCGAATGGATCCTGGCGGCCGTACACAACCCGGTGTCGCGCTTCCTGACCCAGCCGGTCGTCGCCTCGGTGCTGTTCGTCGGCGGCTTCTACGCCCTCTACCTGGGCGGCATCTTCGACAAATACGTCGGCACGCACGGCGCCCACATTCTGATGAATGTGCACTTCCTGCTCAGCGGATACCTCTTCTACTGGGTGGTCATCGGCATCGATCCCAAGCCGCGCCCGGTGGAGCCGCTCACCAAGTTGGGCATGGTCTTCGGCTCGCTGCCGTTCCACGCCTTCTTCGGCATCGCGCTGATGAGTATGGACACCGTGATGGGCGGCTGGTTCTACCGCGGCCTGGGCCTGTCCTGGAACAAGGACCTGCTCGGCGATCAGCACACCGGCGGTAGCCTCGCCTGGGCCAGCGGTGAGGTGCCGCTGGTCGTGGTGATGCTGGCGCTGCTCATCCAGTGGTCGCGCAGCGACCAACGCCTGGCGAACCGGCTCGACCGCAAGGCCGAGCGCGACGACGACGCGGACCTGACCGCGCACAACGCCATGTTCGCCGAGCTCGCTCGGCGCGACAGAGAGGTGCGCAAGTGAAGGACGTCGCCATGGCGACCCGGAAAGTGAAGCGGCTGTACAGATCCGACGTGCGCCAGGCCCGCCGGCTGCTGCGCGGGCACACCCGCAAGACGCCGGTCTTCCACACCGAGATCCTGGGCCCGCACGGCCCGGTCCCGGTGACGCTGAAACTCGAGCATCTCCAGCACGGCGGCACCTTCAAGGTGCGCGGCTGCCTCAACGCGCTGTTGCAGGCGCGCGGCGATCAGACCCAGGTGGTGCTGGCCTCGGCCGGCAATGCCGGGATCGCGGCGGCGCTGGCCAGCGCGGTGCGCGGAATGTCGTGCACGGTGGTGGTTCCGGAGTCGGCCTCGCACACCAAGGTGGCGGCCATGTGGTCGCACGGGGCCGAAGTGCTGTGGCACGGAACCACTTACGCCGAGGCGCACAGGTACGCCCGTCAGCTCGCCGCCGAGCGCAGCGCCATGCCGTTGCACGCCTACGACCTGCCCGAGATCGTGGCTGGCGCGGGTGTGGTCGGGCTCGAGATCGAGGAGCAGGTGCGCGGCAGACCGACCGTGCTGGCCGCGGTCGGCGGCGGTGGGCTGGTGGCCGGGGTCGCGGTGTCGCTCGGGCTGCGCGGCCGGGTGGTCGGGGTCGAGCCGGTGGGCGCGCCGACCCTGCACGCGGCGCTGGCGGCCGGGCACCCGGTGGACATCGACGTGTCCAGCGTGACCTCGGATTCCTTGGGCGCGAACCGGATCGGCGAGATCGCCATGGAGGTGGCGCAGCGCTACGCGGTGCGATCGGCGCTGGTCAGCGATGACGCGATCGTGATGGCCCGGGAGTACCTGTGGCGCGAGTTCCGGATCGTGGTGGAGCCCGCGGGCGCGACCGCGGTGGCCGCGATCCAGTGCGGGGCGTACGTGCCGGGCCCGGGGGAACGGCCGGTAATCGTCTTGTGCGGGGCCAACACCGACCTGGCGACCCTGTAGTCCATCGCGAGAATCATCCCCACCCCGCGAGTTGTCCACACTCGCCGAGGCGGGGTCTGCCCTCGTACGCGCTTCCCGGTGAAGCTGGAACCCGGACCGAACACAGGGCTCGCGGCGACGGGCTCGAATCGACAAGGGGGAGCGCTATGTACGAGGCGAATACCGCGGTGATCGGCCGGGTCGTCACTCAACCGGTGCTGCGCGCGCTGCAGAACGGCGATCAGCTGCTGAGCTTCCGGATGGCCAGTACCGCCCGCCGCTACGACCAGGCCGCCGGCGACTGGGTGGACGGTGGCACGTTGTACCTCACCGTAAGCTGTTGGCGACGGGGGATCATCGAAGGAGTCGAAGCGTCGCTGCAGCGAGGTGACCCGGTCATCGCGTACGGGCAGCTGCGCTCGAACGAGTACACCACCCGAGACGGCGCGGAGCGCACCGACCTCGAGATGCGGGCCCTGGCAGTGGGTCCCGACCTGGGTCGTTGCACCGCCCCGGTGGTGCGCAAAACCTTCGGTCGACCCGACCGGACCAACCCCGTGGAACGGCCGTCCGCCGATGCGGACACTGCCGGAGAACCCGCTACTACACACAGTTAGGCTTGCCGATATGGCTGAGTTCATTTACCAGATGGTGAAGGTGCGAAAGGCGCATGGCGACAAGGTCGTGCTCGACAATGTGACCTTGAACTTCCTTCCCGGCGCGAAGATCGGTGTCGTCGGCCCGAACGGCGCGGGTAAGTCCAGTGTGCTGAAGATCATGGCGGGACTGGACCAGCCGAACAACGGTGATGCCTGGCTCGCGCCGGGCGCGACGGTCGGCATCCTCATGCAGGAGCCGCCGCTCAACGAAGAGAAGACCGTGCGTGGGAACGTCGAGGAGGGCCTCGGCGAGATCAAGGTGAAGCTGGACCGCTTCAACGAGATCGCCGAGCTCATGGCGACCGACTACTCCGATGAGCTGATGGAGGAGATGGGCAAGCTCCAGGAGGAGCTGGACCACGCCGACGCGTGGGATGTCGACTCCCAGCTCGAGCAGGCCATGGACGCGCTGCGCTGCCCGCCGCCGGACGAGCCGGTCACCAACCTCTCCGGTGGTGAGCGCCGTCGTGTCGCGCTGTGCAAGCTGCTGCTGAGCAAGCCCGACCTGCTGCTGCTCGACGAGCCCACCAACCACCTCGACGCCGAGTCGGTGCTGTGGCTCGAGCAGTTCCTCGCCTCCTACCCGGGTGCCGTGCTGGCCGTCACCCACGACCGGTACTTCCTCGACAACGTGGCCGAGTGGATCCTCGAGCTGGACCGCGGCCGCACCTTCCCCTACGAGGGCAACTACTCCACCTACCTGGAGAAGAAGGCCGAGCGCCTCGAGGTGCAGGGCAAGAAGGACCAGAAGCTGCAGAAGCGCCTCAAGGAGGAGCTGGCGTGGGTCCGCTCCGGCGCCAAGGCGCGTCAGGCCAAGAACAAGGCGCGTCTGGGCCGCTACGAGGAAATGGCCGCCGAGGCCGAGAAGATGCGCAAGTTGGACTTCGAGGAGATCCAGATCCCGGCCGGTCCGCGCCTGGGCAATGTGGTCGTCGAGGTCGAGAACCTGGACAAGGGCTTCGGCGACCGCCAGCTCATCAAGGATCTGTCGTTCACCCTGCCGCGTAACGGCATCGTCGGCGTCATCGGCCCGAACGGTGTCGGTAAGTCGACGCTGTTCAAGACCATCGTCGGGCTGGAGAACGCGGACAGCGGCAATGTGCGCGTCGGCGACACGGTCAAGCTGAGCTACGTCGACCAGAACCGCGGCGGCATCGACCCGAAGAAGACGGTCTGGCAGGTCGTTTCCGACGGTCTGGACCACATCCAGGTCGGCCAGGTGGAAATGCCTTCCCGTGCTTATGTTTCGGCCTTCGGGTTCAAGGGCCCGGACCAGCAGAAGCCGGCCGGCGTGCTCTCCGGTGGTGAGCGCAACCGCCTGAACCTGGCGCTGACCCTCAAGCAGGGCGGCAACCTGATCCTGCTCGACGAGCCCACCAACGACCTCGACGTCGAGACCCTGAGCTCGCTCGAGAATGCGCTGGAGAACTTCGCGGGCTGCTCGGTGGTCATCTCCCACGACCGCTGGTTCCTCGACCGCACCTGCACGCACATCCTGGCGTGGGAGGGCACCGAGGACAACCCGGCCGCGTGGTTCTGGTTCGAGGGCAACTTCGAGGCCTACGAGGCCAACAAGGTCGAGCGCCTCGGCCCGGAAGCGGCCCGTCCGCACCGGGTGACCCACCGCAAGCTCACCCGCGGATAGCGCACCACCCCAACCGAATTCACCGCTCGCCCCCACCCGGAGATCCGGGTGGGGAAGCTGGACTGTGCCGTCATCGGCCGGCTACCGCGGGCTCGGGTCCCGATCCGGCCCGTGGTCGAGCGGTCGGTTGACCACTTTTGCCTGGCTCGACGATGTTTGCTGGACGGTTTACGGTTCGTTGGATGGCGGGCGCTGGCCGCGGAAGTGAACGGTTATCGAACAGCGAACTCAGCGGTTTCGCATTCGCACTAGTGCGTGAAAACTGTTTTGGTGCAATGTTTGTCGGAGACGACCTGGCGATATCGGGCGAACACCTCACTCATCGAACCGTCCGGTTTGTCGGTATTGTGAGACGCGGCGTGGCATTGACAGGAATTCGACCCGGTACCTGTCGTGTCCAGTTACTCTCGCATCGGCGTCACTTTGTTACGGAACCGAATCCGAGGAGTTGGCGAAATGACGGTCTCGTCCGAATTGTCCAGCAAGGCCTGGGCTGCGAGTTTGCCCAAGTCACTGGGCGGCAACCTCGTGTCCCTCGAGGAGGCATATTTCCGTCACGTCGACGCCGGCGACGCCGACTGCGCCATTCCCGCGACGTCCACCCACATCTTCCGCTGCCACGTCGATCTGGCAATGCAGCGCACCCCAGGCACCGCGAATGTCCATGTGTACCAGGCGGATGACGAGGCCGGGCTCGGCGTCGCCATCCAGTTGGTCACCGACGATATGCCCCTGCTCGTCGAGTCCGTCACCGCTTTCCTGAGCCGCATCGGCGTCAGTGTCAGCGAGGTCGTGCACCCCATCTTCGAGGTCACCCGAGACGCCACGGGTCGCCTGGAGACGGCGGTGCCGCACGAGGTCGACGGCAATGGCGCGACCGGTCTGCGCGAATCCTGGATGCACGTGCAGCTGCATCCGGCCACCAGCCGCGCGCAGCTCGAGCGCATCGAGTCCGCGCTGCCCGACGTGCTCACCGACGTGCGCCGCGTCATCGAGGACACCGAGGCCATGCGTCAGGCCCACGAGCGGGTCGCCGGTGAACTCGACAGTGCCGCGGCCGCCGGTAGATCGGGCTTCCCGGCAGCCGATCTCACCGAGTGCGCCGACCTGCTGCGCTGGCTGGCCGACGGCCATTTCACCGTGCTCGGCTACGCCCGCTACGAACGCAGCACCGTGGACGGCCAGGCCAAGTCGATCATCGTCCCGGAGACCAGCCTGGGCGTGCTGCGCCCCAATGTCGGCACCGACTTCCGCGTCCCGGACAACAGCGGTGACCAGTCGCTGCTCATGCTGACCCAGGGTCTGGTCCCGGCCACCGTGCACCGCGCGGTCTACCCGTACTTCGTCGGCGTCGCCGAGATGGACGAATCGGGTGCGGTCATCGGTGAACACCTGTTCATCGGTGTCTTCACCGTCACCGCCCTGCACGAGAACGTGCTCGACATCCCGGTCATCCGCCGCCGGGTGAAATCCATCATCGAGTCCAGCGGCTTCGACCTGGACTCGTTCTCGGGCCAGGAGATGCTCGAGGTCATCCAGTCCTTCCCGCGCACCGAGCTGTTCTCCTCGCACGGCGACGCGCTGCGCCGCACCGCCAGCGCCGTGCTGAATGTCGGCATGCGCCGCCAGGTCCGCTTGTTCATGCGCCTGGACGGCTACGGCCGCTTCGTGGCCTGCATGGTGTACCTGCCTCGTGACCGCTACACCACCCGCGTGCGCCTGGAGATGCAGGACATCCTGGTGCGCGAACTGGGCGGCGTCTCCATCGACTACTCGGCACGGGTCTCCGAAAGTGACCTCGCCAGTGTGTATTTCACCGTCCGCCTGCCCGATGAGGGCACCGCGGTCGACACCACCGAGACCAATCGCCTGCGCATCCAGCACCTGCTGTCCGAGGCCAGCCGTACCTGGGACGACCACCTGCGCGACGAGGTGGCCACCTCGTCGGTGCTGGATCCGGCCGTGGCACAGCGCTACGCGGAGTCCCTGCCGGAGAGCTACAAGGAGGACTTCGATCCCACCCGCGCCATGGCCGACATCCTGCGCCTGCAGGGTCTGGCCGAGGGCGGCATCGATCAGCACCTGTACCGCTGGCCCGATTCCGCCCCGGGCTCTTGGCGTTTCACGCTCTATGTCGGCGGTGGCGGCATCTCGCTGAGCCAGGTGCTGCCGCTGCTGCAGAGCCTCGGCGTCGAGGTGATCGACGAGCGTCCGCACCAGGTCGACGGTGACCACGGCCCGGAACAGTGGATCTACGACTTCGGCCTGCTGGCTCGCCCGGAACTGCTGCGCAGCGCCCTGGACCGGAACATGGACGCCGAACTGGTGGAGCCCGTGGGCCGCCTCGACGTGCTCGACGCCCAGGTGCGTGGGGTGCGCCAACGCTTCACCGAGGCGTTCGAGGCGCTCTGGTACGGCCGCGCCGAGGCCGACGGTCTCAATGAGCTGGTGCTGCGCGGTGGCCTGAACTGGCGTGCCGTCTCCATCCTGCGCGCGTACTCGAAGTACTTGCAGCAGGCCGGATTCCCGTACAGTCAGGCCGCCATCACCCGCGTGCTGCTGGCGTACCCGGAGGCGGCGAGCATGTTCGTCGACCTGTTCTCCGCGCTCTTCGATCCCGATTCGGCCAATGCCGAGCATGCCGTGGAGCTGGAGGCCGCGGTCCGCCGCCGGATCGACGACGTGGTGAGCCTGGACGCCGACCGCATCCTGCGCGCCATCCTCGGCCTGATCAGGGCCACCCTGCGCACCAACTACTACGTCCTCGACGCCGAAGGCCGGTCGCGGGACTACCTGTCGTTCAAGGTGGAACCGCGCGAGATCACCGAATTGCCCAAGCCCCGTCCGCAATTCGAGATCTTCGTCTACTCGCCGCGGGTCGAGGGCGTGCACCTGCGCTTCGGCCCGGTGGCGCGCGGCGGTCTGCGCTGGTCGGACCGCCTGGAGGACTTCCGCACCGAAATCCTGGGCCTGGTCAAGGCGCAGGCGGTGAAGAACGCCGTGATCGTGCCGGTCGGAGCGAAGGGCGGATTCGTGGTGAAGCAGCCCCCGGCCGCCACCGCCGACCCGGTCGCCGACCGCCAGGCGCTGCAGGCCGAGGGCATCGCCTGCTACCGCACCTTCATCTCCGGCTTGCTCGACGTCACCGACAATGTCGATCGCGCCACCGGCGCGGTGCTGCCCCCGGCCCGAGTGCTGCGCCGCGACGCCGACGACACCTACCTGGTGGTCGCCGCCGACAAGGGCACCGCCACCTTCTCCGATATCGCCAATGACGTTGCCCTGCAGTACGGTTTCTGGCTCGGCGACGCCTTCGCCTCGGGCGGTTCGGTGGGCTACGACCACAAGGCCATGGGCATCACCGCCAAGGGCGCGTGGGAGAGCGTGAAGCGGCATTTCTCCGAGATGGACATCGACACCCAGTCCGAGGACTTCACGGTGGTCGGCGTCGGCGATATGTCCGGGGACGTGTTCGGCAACGGCATGCTGCTCTCGCGGCACATCCGCCTGCTCGCGGCCTTCGACCACCGGCACATCTTCCTGGACCCGAATCCCGACGCGGCCACCTCGTTCGCCGAGCGCGAGCGCATGTTCGCCCTGCCGCGCTCGTCGTGGGCCGACTACGACAGGTTGCTGATCAGCACCGGCGGCGGCGTCTACGACCGCACGGTCAAGTCGATTCCCGTCAGCGAGCAAGTGCGTGCGGCTTTGGGCCTGGCCGCCGACGTCACCTCGCTGTCCCCGCCGGAGATGATCCGCGCCATCCTGATGTCCCCGACCCAGCTGCTGTGGAATGGCGGCATCGGCACCTACATCAAGGCCTCCACGGAGACCAATGCCGAGGTGGGCGACAAGTCCAATGACGCGGTCCGGGTGAACGCGAACGCCCTGCGCGTCAATGTGATCGGCGAGGGCGGCAACCTGGGCGTCACCGCGCACGGTCGCATCGAGTTCTGCAAGCACGGCGGCAAGATGAACACCGACGCGCTCGACAACTCCGCCGGTGTGGACTGCTCCGACCACGAGGTCAATATCAAGGTTCTGCTCGACGGCGTGGTCTCGGCGGGCGAGCTGTCCCAGGCCGAGCGCAATCCGCTGCTGGCGTCGATGACCGACGAGGTGTCGGCGCTCGTATTGCAGGACAACGTGTCCCAGAACTATCTGATGGGCATGTCCCGTGCCGAGGCCCCGCGCATGCTGAATGTGCACCAGCGGCTCATCGAGGATCTCGAGGACCGCCGTGGCCTGGACCGCGAGCTCGAGGCGCTGCCCGCGGACGCGGAGCTGAAGCAGCGCATCGAGGAGGGTGCGGGCCTGACCTCGCCGGAGCTGTCGAATCTGATGGCGCACGTGAAGCTTTCGCTCAAGGCCGACCTGCTCACCAGCGACCTGCCCGATACCGCGTACTTCGCGGCGCGGGTGTCGCAGTACTTCCCGACGCCGCTGCGCACCCGGTTCGGCACGGCCATCAAGCGGCACCGCCTGCGCCGCGAGATCACCAGCACCATGCTGGTGAACGAGGTGGTCGATCTGGGCGGCATCACCTACGCCTTCCGACTGGGCGAGGAAATCGGGGCGTCGGCCTCCGACGCGGTGCGCGCCTTCACCGCCGCCACCCAGATCTTCGATCTGCACACGGTGTGGAAGACCATTCGCGACGCGGACGTCTCCACGGGCATGAAGGACGCGCTGGAGCTGGAGACCAAGCGCACCCTGGACCGGGCCTCGCGCTGGCTGCTCAACAACCGCCCGCAGCCGGTCGCGGTGGGCGCGGAGATCCACCGCTACTCGCAGGGCGTGCGCACGCTTGCGCCGAAGGTGCCGAGCTGGCTGCGCGGGCACCACATCGACACGCTCAACGAGCAGTCGCAGGCCATCGCCGAGCAGGGCGTGCCCGCCGAGCTGGCCACCACGGTGTTCGGGCTGCTGAACCAGTTCCCGCTGCTGGACGTGCTCGATATCGCCGACATCACCGATCGCAGCGGTGAGGAGGTGGGCGCGCTGTACTACGCGCTCAACGACCACCTGAAGATCGATTGGCTGTTGCAGGCGGTCAGCCACCTGGAACGCGGCGACCGCTGGCACGCGCTGGCCCGGCTCGCGCTGCGCGACGACATGTACGGGTCGTTGCGCTCGCTCACCCTCGACGTGCTCTCCGCCGGCGACCCGGAAGAGACCGCCGAGGAGAAGATTGCATACTGGGAGTCGAAGAATCAGTCCCGATTGGGCCGCGCACGCTCGGCCCTGTCGGAACTTTTCGAGTCCGGAACCCACGACCTGGCCACGCTGTCGGTTGCGGCGCGGCAGGTGCGCAGCATGGTGAGTGGGGTGGGTGCGCAATCGGAGGTACCGCGTTGACGATCGGTTCGCTGAACGGCCTAGCAGCAGGTCCGGGTGTGACGGACACGGCCACACCCGGCCGCTTCCACACCCCGGTGGAGGTGCGCTGGTCGGATATGGACGCCTTCCAGCACATCAACCATGCCCGCATGGTGACTCTGCTGGAGGAAGCCCGGATCCCGTGGCTGTTCCTGGACGAGCGACCGACCGTCAAGCTGCGGGCCGGCTGTGTGCTGGCTGACCTGCGGGTGCAGTACAAGGGCCAGCTGCGCCACGAGGATTCGCCGCTGGACGTCTCCATGTGGATCGAGCGGCTGCGCGCGGTGGACTTCACCGTCGGCTACGAGGTGCGCGCCGCGGGCGCGTCCCCGGACTCCGCGCCGGCGGTGGTCGCCTCCACCCAGCTGGCCGCCTTCGACATCGACACCCAGCGCCTACGCCGCCTCACCACCGAGGAACGCGACTACCTGTCGCTGTGGCTGGCCGACTGACCCGAGAACCGTCTTGTCGGGACAGCTGACCCTGCACGTTCCGGATCCCGCGGAACGCGAGAACCTGGCCACCTTCCTCACCCACGCCGTCCGGCTCGACCCGGCCGCGGTCATCCGCCTGCGCCGGCGCGGGGACCGCTTCGTCTCCGCCTGGGCCGCCACCGGATTCGAGGCGCTGGCCGTACGCACCGTGGTCGCCGAACTCGGGATGGACGATGTGACCGTCAGTGCGGACACCGTCCTCGCCGGGCTGCACGGGCCCGGCGCGAGCGCCGCGTTCGGGCTGGGCTTCGCCATGGATTCCGCCTGGCACGGGGCCCTGCCGCCGGAGAACGGGTTCGTCCACGTGGAGGATGTGCCCGCGCGCATGCTCGTGGAATTGGCCGAGCGCGGCGCGGAGGTCGCGCAGGAGCACGGCGGGAAGCACGGCCCGCCCGCCGCCCTGCTGGATCAGACCGTGCTCACCGTCTCCAATGCCGGTGAGCGGGTCGAGGTGCCGATGCGGGTGGTGTTCGCGCTGGCCGCCATGGATTTCATTCCGCACGGCGGTGAGAAGACCGACTCCCGGCGCATCTCCGTCGACGAGATCGTGCGGGTCCGCGCGGCCCGCACCTGGCTGCGTCTGGACGCCCGCTACGGGTCGGTGGCCCGCCGGCGTGGACCCTCCTTGCCGCTGCTGACGCACTGAGTTCCACGGCAAGGTTCGAAAGTTGATGTGTCCCATCGGCTGTTCGATGGGACACATCGCCGGTTCGATGGCCCGTGTCCCCGCTTGCCGCACTACGTTTGGCATATGACAGCTGTCGCGATCGAGACCGGGTGGGTCGACCTGAAGGTTGGAGACACCGTGATGAGCGCCTACGTGGCTCACCCCGCCGAGCCCGGCGCCTATCCGGGAGTCGTTGTCGGACACGAGATCTACGGCCTGCACGCCACCGCGAAGCAGGCCACCGAGCGCATCGCGGCCCTCGGCGCGATCGCCATCCTGCCGGACCTGTTCCATCGCGAGGCGCCGCGGGCCGACCTGGAATTCGGGGCAGAGGGTCGCGAGCGCGGCCTGGCACTGCTGCGCACGCTGAGTCGTCCCGACGTGCTCTCGGACATTTCCGCCTGCCTCGACGAACTGCGCGGCCGGGAAGCCACCTCCCTGAATATGGTCGGCTTCAGCGCGGGCGGCCACGTCGCCTACTACGCCGCGACGCAACTCCCGCTGGCCGCCACCGCTGCCTTCTACCCTGGCTGGCTCACCAACACCGATGTCCCGCTGTCCACTCCCGAGCCGACCATCGAGGCCACCTCCGGCATCACCGGCCGCATCCTGCTGTTCTTCGGCGGCCAGGACCCGTTGATCGACGCCGAGGCGCGTGACGAGCTCGAAGAAGCCTTGACGGCCAATGACATTCCGCACGAGATCGTGGTCTACGAGGACGCACCGCACGGCTACGTCTACCCGGGCCGCGACTGGTACCGCGCCGAACTCGCCGAGGATTCCTGGACGCGCATCGCGGACCTGCTCGGCCGCTGAGGTTCCCGAGTGGAGAGCTGAATTCCCGAGTGGAGATCAGTGCACGCCGAGCATCCGTAGCCCGGCGGTGACGAACGCGGCCGACAGGATCACCACGATCAGCGGCGCCCGCCGCCAGGCCAGCACGGCCGCGACGAGGACACCGGCGGGTAGCGCCCACCCGAATTGACTTCCGCCCGAAGGCATCAGCGTGGTCACGGCCAGCGCCGTGAGCAGCACGACCGAGGCGATCTCGAGCAGCCGGACGGTGCGCGGCGAGATCCGGATGCGGCTCCGCAACAGCGGCCCGGCGAACCGGAACGCGAAGGTGCCCAGGGCCAGCGCCATGGTGGCCATCAACAGGGTCTTGGTCATCCGGCGGCGCTCACGGTCGAATCCGCGGTGGCGTCGTCGGTTCCCGCACGGCGGGCGACCAGCAGGACCGCGCCCAGCGCGAGCAGCACGGGCAGGCCCGCGCCGAGGAATGGCGTGGTCGCGGCCGCCACGGCAGCGCCGGCCAATGCGGCGGTGCGCGTGAGGGAGTCACGCAGGGCCGGAAGGACGAGGGAGAACAGGACCGCCGGGAAGACGGCGTCCAGTCCGAAGATGTTCGGGTCGGGCGCGACCGAGCCGAGGATCGCGCCGACGGCCGCGCCGAGCGGCCAAGCGGCCAGCACAGCCAGTCCGCACAGCCAGTAGGCGGCGCGACGGCGGTCGTGGTCGGGCTGGGCCAAGGCCATGGCGACCGATTCGTCGTTCATGACGTGGGTCCCGAGCAGTCGCCGCCAGCCGGTGCCGACCACATCGGGCACGGACAGCCCGTAGGGCACATGCCGCGCATTGACCAGCAGTCCGGCCAGCACGGCCGCGACCAGCCCGCCTCCGGCGGTGAGGATGCTGATGAAGACGAATTCCGAGCCCCCGGCCACCACGGCCACGCTCAGGAGAACCGGCAGCCAGCCGGGTAGTCCCGAGGTCACCGCGGTAGCGCCGTAGGATACGCCGATCATGGCGACTGCCAGGCAGATCGCCGCGATTCCTGTGAGCACACTCCGATCGAGTGTTCGCCATGACGAACGCATGTTTTCTATAATGAACACACCCGGCCGGGTTCGTCAAAGGGGCGTGCCGGAGAAAAGGGTGCGGCCGCCCGGGCCGGTACTGTGAACGCCACCATGACCCAGCAGCCCGACCGCTCCGCACCGGCGTCTCCCGCGGGGGGCGCGGCGTCCCCGTCGGACGTGATCCCCCCGTCTCCGCAGGAGGCGATCGCCGCCGCGCTGCGCCGGGAGCGCGCCCGCTCCGGGCTCTCGCTGACCGAGGTCGCCAAGCGGGCCGGGATCGCGAAATCGACGCTGTCCCAACTGGAATCGGGTGCGGGAAATCCTAGTATCGAAACCCTGTGGGCGCTGTGCATCGCGCTCGACATCCAGTTCTCGCGGCTGCTGGATCCCCTGACGCCGCAGGTGCAGGTGATTCGCGCGGGCGAGGGCCCGGTGCTCGCCTCGGCCCAATCGGAGTATCGGACCACGCTGCTCGCGGCCTCCCCGCCCGCCGCGCGCCGTGACGTATATCGCGTCACCGCCGAGCCTGGTCATCCCCGCGACTCAGCCCCGCATTCGCGCGGCGTCGTCGAACACATCGTGCTGTGCGCCGGTCGCGCCAAGGTCGGTCCCGCCGAGGATCCGGTCGAGCTCGAACCCGGCGACTACATCTGCTACCCCGGCGATATGCCGCACGTCTTCGAAGCCCTCGAACCGGGCACCTGGGCGCTGCTCGTCATCGAGTACAGCTGATCCTCGAACAACCCTGTCGCCGCGGGGTTTTCACTGCACCGCCAGCCACCAGGCGGACAGCAGATGCACTGCCGCCAGTCCGACGCAGGTGGCGGCCATCGGCCAATTGCGCCGCCCGGCGCCGATGATCGCGTCCCCGATCTGAGCCAGCCCGGCCACGATGAGGACCGGCGCGAGCCCTGAGCGCGCACCGACCGCGAGCAGGATCAACACCACGATGCTCAGCGGCACCGCCCGCGCCCCGTATCCGTAGGCGAAAAACCTTGTCCCCGTATTGATCTGGCCGCCGTCCGGCACCGCGAGGGCGGGCCGCGCCATGCCCACCACGCTGGAGATTCCGGAGATCAAGGCGACCGCCCCATTGGCGATGGCGATTCCCGTGTACGCGTCCATGTCGTTCACTCCAATAATCATTCACACCCTGAATGGTTCGAGTAGAAGTATCATCGGACCCGTGAACGATGTCAAGAAGTCGACCGGGCTCCCGAAGACCGTCGCGTTCCGCCTGGGCACCGTCGGCGCGGTGGTCGCCGACCGCTTCGCCGTGCGCATCGAACCGCTCGACCTCAAGCCCAAGCACGCGGGTCTGATGACCGCGCTGAGCCACGGCGAAGCCGCCTCGCAGCAGGAGTTGGCGGGCCGGCTCGGCGTCGCGCCGAGCCTGGTGGTGGCGCTGGCCGATCACCTGGAACGGCTGGGCGCGATCGAACGCGTGCGGGATCCCGCGGATCGCCGACGGCAGGTGCTCACGCTCACCGAACAGGGACATGCCCTGCTTGCGGCGTGTGAGAAGGCCGCGCGAGAGCTTGACGCGGAGCTCACCGCCGGATTGCGACCCGACGAGCGCACGGCCTTACGGCGCGCGCTCGGCGTACTGGCCGCCGACGCCGGGCTGCCGACGGGCGAGTGACGGCTAGGCCGCGCCCTCGCCCAGATACTGCAACCACGTCGGGTCCAGTTCGGAACTGGCCGACAGCAACCGCCAGTGCGGGCCCTTGGGCGCGACCATCGGATGGTGCAGGGCCCAGCCCAGTTCGCTCAGCAGCTTGTCCGCTTTGCGGTGATTGCAGGGCGCGCAGGACGCCACACAGTTCTCCCATGAATGGGCTCCGCCGCGGCTGCGCGGAATGACGTGATCGATGGTCTCGGCCTTGCCGCCGCAGTAGGCGCAGCGGTACCGGTCGCGATGCATGAGCGCGGCGCGGGTCATGGGTACCCGTGCCCGGTACGGAACGCGCACGTAGTTGCGTAGTCGGATGACCGAGGGGAGCGACACCGAGGTCCCGGCGGAATGCACGACCGGACCTTCCGGATTGTCGTGCACCGTATCGGCCTTGTCGCAGATCAGCAGCACGATGGCGCGGCGCGCGGACAGGGCGGTGAGTGGCTCGTACGTGGCGTTGAGGAGCAGCACGCGGCGTTTGGCCCAGGCGGGGACGGGTGCTGCGGTGGGTGGGTGATGCGAGTGTTCGCGGTGGTCGCCCGGATGGGCGGGCTCGGGATGAGCGCCCGGATGATGCTCGGCATGAGAATGTTCGGACAGTAAGTGCAGCGGAGTAGCCCCCGACCCACGATTGTGGACATCGGCGGGCTGGAGTTGTCGATGCGTCCGCGCCTCACGGGCGCCGTGCCGCTGCTTCATGGGCCATACCCCGGTTTCGTATTCGTCCGATTGTGTGGTATCTCGGCAGACTGCCACCCAGTTGACCATGGAACGGCGCACAATGCCATCTCTTTCGACACATTGTCAGACACTTTCGGATGAACACCGCGTGACAATCGCTGGGACCGGGGTTTCCGGGCGTTGACAGGGCATTTTTCGGTAGCTCACCGGTGTCCTGGGCGGCGCTGAATCCGACCCGGACGGGGTGCGGGCCGGACCGGACACGGCAGAATGGGGGCGTGACTTCCGGCGAGCAGACTCAGATCTCCTTCTTCGAGGCCGTGGGCGGCCAGGCGACGTTCCATCGGATCGTCGCGGCCTTCTATCGCGAGGTGGCCGCGGACGAGGTGCTGCGGCCGCTGTACCCGGAAGAAGACTTGGGTCCCGCCGAGCGTCGGTTGCGGATGTTCCTGGAGCAGTATTGGGGTGGCCCGCGCACCTACTCCGACGAGCGTGGCCACCCGCGGCTGCGGATGCGGCACCACCCGTTCAAGGTCGGTCCGATCGAGCGGGATGCCTGGCTGCGGGCCATGCACATCGCGGTGGCGGAGATCGAGCCGGAGGTGCTCGACGACGCGCACCGCAAGCAGTTGCTCGACTACTTCGAGATGGCCGCCAATTCGCTCATGAACTCGCCTTTCTGATTTCGCACCGCAGCAGTCGCAGCGTCCCACGGGGATTCCAGCCGGTCGTGGCTGTCCGCTGACCATTTGCTGAAAGTGGACAAGTCCTTCCGACGCACCCGCGAAAGCCGCTGTGCTTTGGCACCATTACCGCTGTGACGGACAATCTCGCCGAAAACCCCTGGTGGCGGTCGGCCGTGTTCTACCAGGTGTATCCCCGTTCCTTCGCGGACTCCGACGGCGACGGTGTGGGCGACTTAGGCGGATTGCGGGACAAGCTGGGCTATTTGGAGCTGCTCGGCGTGGACGCCCTGTGGATCTGCCCGGTGATGCGCTCGCCCATGGCCGACGGCGGCTACGACGTGTCCGACCCGCGCGATATCGACCCGCTGTTCGGCGGTCAGGCCGCCCTGGACGAGCTCATCGCCGAGGCGCACGACCGACGCATGCGGGTGACCATGGACCTGGTCCCGAATCACACCAGCGATCAGCACCGGTGGTTCCAGGAGGCGCTGGCGGCCGGGCCGGGCAGTCCGGAGCGGGCGCGCTACTGGTTCCGGGACGGCCGCGGCCCGGATGGCGCACTGCCGCCCAACAATTGGCCGAGCATCTTCGGCGGCCCGGCCTGGACCCGGGTGCGTGAACCCGACGGCGGACCCGGGCAGTGGTACCTGCACATCTTCGCGCCCGAGCAGCCGGACCTGAACTGGGAAAACCAGGAGGTCGCAACCGATTTCGAACAGACCTTGCGGTTTTGGCTGGATCGCGGCGTGGACGGTTTCCGACTCGATGTCGCGCACGGCATGGCCAAACCCCCGGGCCTGCCGGACATGGAGCGCATCGACACCCGCATGCTGCACCTCGAGGACGACGATCCACGGTTCAACAACGCCGGGGTGCACGAGATCCACCGGCGCGTGCGCAAGGTGCTGGACGAGTATCCGTACGCGGTCGCCATCGGCGAGGTGTGGGTCAACGACAACACCCGCTTCGGCGAATACGTGCGCGCCGACGAACTGCACCTGGCCTTCAACTTCCGCCTCGCCCAGACACCGTTCGATCCGGACCGCATCCGCACGGCCGTGGACAATTCGCTGCACGCGGTGGCGGGCGTCGGCGCGACGCCCACCTGGACGCTGTCCAATCACGACATCGAACGTGAGGTCACCCGCTACGGTGACGGCCCGGTCGGGCAGGCCCGGGCACGGGCCATGATCATGCTGGAGCTGGCGCTGCCGGGTGCGGTATTCGTCTACAACGGAGCCGAATTGGGCCTGGCCAATGTGGACGATCTGCCGGAGTCGGCGCTGCGCGACCCCACCTGGGAGCGGTCCGGTCACACGGTGCGCGGCCGCGACGGCTGCCGGGTGCCGCTGCCGTGGGAGGGCGCGCGGCCGCCGTTCGGGTTCACGACGGGTGAGCCGTGGTTGCCGATGCCACGGGAGTGGGCGGCGATGAGCGTGGAGCGGCAGCTGGAACGGCTGGATTCCATGCTGTCGCTGTACCGGATGGCGATCGAATTGCGGGCCGTCCGTCCGGAATTCGCCGGGTCGGGCTTCGAGTGGTACGGGAGCCCGCCGGGCTGTCTGGCGTTCCGGCGTGAGGGTGGGCTGTTGTGCGTGCTCAATGCCACCGACTCGCCGATTCTGCTGCCGGCGGGGGAGGTGTTGCTGACCAGTGCGCCGCTGGCCGGTCGCAAACTTCCGGCGAACTCGACTGCCTGGTTGGTCTGATCGGCGAGGTTCCGGCCGGTCCGAAAGGTGAATGTCACGACACGGCCGCACTAACCCTTACCGGTCGTAGTAGTCGTGGCGCGATCGACTACCGTTGGCCCGTGAGCATTCTCCAGACAGTGCTGATCTACGTCGGCATCCCGGTCGCGATCTATCTGGCGATCGCCGGATTGTCGTTCCTCGGCAAGCCGCTGCCCGGCGAGAAGCCGGAACACTACGAACTCGGTGCGAAGTGGACCCAGCCTCCGGTGCTGTGGAGCGCGACCGACGAGGTGACCGGCTCCGGCCACCACGACACTGCTGATTCGCATGGACACCATGCGGCTATCGAGACCGCCAACGCGGAGCTGATCGGAGGCCGGGCAAGTGGCAAGTTCTAATTGGCCTGCGGTGAACGAGGCCGACCTACCCCACGGTTACGCCCTCACCTCCAGCGGACGCGTCTCCGGCGTGCACGAGGCCGGCGACGTCTTCAAGGAAGCGCCGTTCAGCGACCGTGAGCGGTTGCTCATGGACAATGCCCTCACCGACGCCACCCGCGCCACCAAGGTGCGCTTCAACGTCTACATCGGCGACCTGGGCGCCGACTCCGCCGCCGGCGTGGACGCGCTGTTCCCGGCCACCCCGGAGGCCGCCCGCTCGGTCCTGATCGCGGTGGACCCGAACACCAGCTCCGTCGAGGTCCGCTCCGGCCATGAGATCGCCGAGCGCGCCAACGACCGCGTCTGCCAGCTCGGCGCGACCGCCGCCACCAGCTCTTTCCGCCAGGGTGAGCTGATCGACGGCCTGGTCTCCGCGGTGCGCGTGATGGCCGCCGCCATCGGCCGCGTCTAGCCGGTTCCGATCTGACGAGGGACGCCCAGGGCTCGAGCCCCGGGCGTCCTTTCGTGGGGGGGGCCTTCGAATGTTCGCCGAGGAGTTCGCTCTCAGCAGATCGAGGCGCGACGGCCGGGCCAGGCACTTTACGCTCGGTGTATGTCCGAGCATCCGCGCCTGAAGGCGCTTCCCGGTGGTCTGGATCGAGCGGGCCGGTCGGTACGCCCCACGGCATCGGCCGCCCGCGAGCACGTGGATCGGGAACCCCTGTGGCGCGAGGTCCTTGGCGATCGACTGCGCTCGATGCGGCTGGACCTCGGCGAGAAGCTCACCGAAACCGCTGGGCGAGCGGGTATCTCACCGCAGTACCTCTCCGAGATCGAACGCGGCCGCAAAGAACCCTCGAGCGAGATGATCGCCGCCCTGGCCGGAGCCCTCGGCATCAGCGTCGGCGGACTCACCCGCCAGGTCGCCGAAGAGCTCCTGCGCACCCGCCTGACTTCCACCGTGCCGCACCGCTACGCCGGCCAGGTCATGCTGTCGCTGGCCGCCTGACCCGCGCTGCGACACACTGATTCGCGCTAGGCCCGCGCCGACACTGTCGGCGCGGGCGTTCCGGCATTCAGCGCGGGCCGAGGAGTTGGTCGGCGAGGCCGTAGTCGATGGCGGTTTCGGCGGTGAAGACGCGGTCGCGGTCGGTGTCGCGGCGGAGGGTCTCCGGGGTTTGGCCGGTGTGGGTGGTGAGGATGGCTTCGATCTGGGCGCGCATGCGGACGATCTCGTCGGCTTGGAGGATGAGGTCGGGGATGGTGCCCTGGCCTCGGATCGCGGGCTGGTGCAGGACGATTCGGGAATGAGGGAGGACATTGCGGCGGCCTTTCGCGCCACCGGCGAGCAGGACCGCGCCGACGGCGATGGCCTGGCCGACGCAGGTGGTGACGACGGGCGACGAGATGTGCTGCATGGTGTCGTAGATGGCGAGCATGGCGGGCAGTTCGCCGCCCTCGCAATTGATGTAGAGGTTGATGTCCTGCCCGGGGCTCTCCGCGTCCAGGTGCAGGAGTTGGGCGATGAGGGCGTTGGCGACGCCGGAGTCGATGGGGGTGCCGAGGTAGACGATGCGCTCGCTGAGCAGGTGCGAGTAGACGTCCATGATCCGTTCGCCGCGCGGGTCGCGGGTGATGACGTTCGGAATCGTGTAGGTGCTCATGCCGAGATCCCCAGCTTCTGTCGCGCGGGGACCACCTGGTGGAAGGAGTCCACGATGTGGTCGATGAAGCCGTAGTCGCGGGCCTGTTCCGCGGTGAACCAGCGGTCGTGGAGCGAGTCCTCGAAGATCTGGTCGTAGGGCTGGCCGGTGTCCTCGGCGATCAGGCCGAGCACGGTCTGCACCGTGTAGCGCAGGTCGTCGGCCTGGACTTCCACCTCGACGGCGCTGCCGCCGATGCCCGCCGAGCCCTGGTGCATGAGGATGCGGGCGTGCGGCAGGGCGTAGCGGTGGCCGGGGGTGCCGGCGGAGAGCAGGAATTGCCCGGCGCTGCAGGACAATCCGAGCGCCAGGGTGGAGACCGGGCACGGCACCAGGCGCATCACGTCGCGGATGGCGAGCATGGCGGGCACCGAACCGCCGGGGGAGTGGATCCACAGCGAGATCGGCGCTTCCGGGTCCTCCGCGGCCAGCGTCAGCAACTGGGTCATGAGCAGCGTGCCGTTGTCGTCGTCGAGCCCGCCGTCCAGCACCAGGACCCGCCGGGCGAAGAGCTGTTCCCTGGTGCTCCAGTTGAACATCGGAGTCTTGTTGTCTGCCATGCCTTCACGGTGCCGCAGCCCAGCTCTGGAAGTCCTGCCACGCTGCCGTGAGCAGATCCGCTCACAGCAGCGTTCACCGAGCGACGGCAACAGGAAGCGGCCCCCTTCTGGAAGTTCCGGAAGGGGGCCGCTGTCGAAATGTATTGCCGGGCAGTGCTTTCTAGCCGCGATCGAAGGCGCGGGCGCGCAGCGAGCGTTCGATGCCCGCCTTGCCCTCGACCACCAGGCGGCGCAGCGCCGGCGGGTGGTCGCCGCCGAGGAACTTGTCGGCCACGGCGACCGCTTCCTCACTGACGGCCCAGTGCGGGTACAGGCCGACCACGACGGTCTGGGCGACCTCGCTGGACCGGCGGTCCCACACCCCGGAGATATCGGCGAAGTACCGCTCCACATACGGGTGCAGCAGCTCGGACTGGCCAGCGGGCGCGAAGCCCGCGACGATGGCGCGCGCGGTGATGTTGGCCACCGTGTCGTCACCCATGACGGTGTCCCACGCCGATTCCTTGACCGCCGCCTGCGGGCGGGCGGTGGAGGCGGCGGCGGCCTGCCGGCGGCCCGCGGCGGTGTCGTCGCGGGCGAGTTCGGAGTCGATGACCGGGGTTTCGATGCCGTCGGAGTCGATGGCTCCGGCGGCGGCCAGCGCCTGGGTGATCCGCCAGCGCAGGTCGGTGTCGACGGTCAGGCCGGGCAGGTCCACGCCTTCCGGGTCGCCCGCGCGCAGCTGGTGCAGCACCTGGATGTGCTGTTCGGACAGCAGCGCGCCGGTGAGCGCGTTGACGAACGCCAGCTGGTGGTCCGAGCCGGCACCGGCGGCGCGGGCCAGTTCCAGCAGCCGGTCGGCGTAGGCGGGCCAGCCCTCGGTGCGCGCCCACTCCGGGTCGGCGTAGGCGCTGAGCGCGGTGCTCGCCTGCATGAGAAGCCGCTGCACGACGCCGATCTCGGTCTCCGCGCCGACGCCCCGCTGCACCAGCGCCACGAAGTCGCGGGCCTTCATCTCGGCCTGGCGGGTCATCTCCCAGGCCGCGGACCAGGCCAGGGTGCGGGGCAGCGGTTCGGCGATGTCGGCGATGCGCGCCACCACGGTGTCGAGCGAGTCGGCGTCGAGGCGGACCGAGCAGTAGGTGAGGTCGTCGTCGTTGACCAGCACCAGCTTGCCGCGGCCGACGCCGATCAGCTCGGGCACGTCGGTGCGCTCGGCCGCGTCCACGTCGAGCTCGACGCGCTTGGTGCGCACCAGCTTTCCGTCCTGGTCGTCGTAGATGCCGATGGCGAGGCGGTGCACGCGCCGTTCACCCGCGCCGGGCTCCGCGCCGTCCTGCACGACCGCGAAGGAGGTGAAGGCGCCCTCCGCGTCCACGGTGAAGTCGGGGCGCAGGATATTGAGGCCGGTGGTCTTGAGCCACTGCGCGCCCCAGTCGGACAGGTCGCGGCCCGACGCCTTCTCCAGCGCGCCCACCAGATCGTCGAAAGTGGCGTTGCCGTAGGCGTGTTCGGTGAAGTAGTCGCGCAGACCGGCCAGGAACGGCTCCTCGCCGACGTAGGCCACCAGCTGCTTGAGTACGGAAGCGCCCTTGGCGTAGGTGATTCCGTCGAAGTTGACCTCGACGGCGGCCAGGTCCGGAATGTCCGCGGCGATCGGGTGGGTCGACGGGAGCTGGTCCTGCCGGTACGCCCAGGACTTCTCGACATTGGCGAAAGTGGTCCAGGCGTTGGTGTATTCGGTCGCGCCGACCTGGCACAGCACCGACGCGAAGGTGGCGAACGACTCGTTCAGCCACAGGTCGTCCCACCACTTCATGGTGACCAGGTCGCCGAACCACATGTGCGCCATCTCGTGCAGCACGGTCTCGCAGCGGCGCTCGTAGGACGCGCGGGTCACCTTGGACCGGAAGACGTAGTCCTCGAGGAAGGTGACGGCGCCGGCGTTCTCCATGGCGCCCGCGTTGAATTCGGGCACGAACAGCTGGTCGTACTTGCCGAAGGCATAGGGCACACCGAAATTGGCGTGGTAGAAGCCGAAGCCCTGCTTGGTCTCGGTGAAGAGCCGCTCGTGGTCCATGAACGTGGCCAGCGAGGCGCGGCAGTAGATGCCGAGCGGGATCTCGCCGTGCGAATCCTGGTAGGAGTCGGTCCATTTCGCGTACGGTCCGGCGATGAGGGCGACCAGGTAGGTGCTCATGCGCGGGGTGGTGGCGAAGGTGTGGCGGACGACGGCGCCGAGCCGGTGGGTGTCGGTGACGGCCCCGTTGGAGATGACCTCCCAGTCCTCGGGCGCGGTCACGACCATGTCGTAGGTGGCCTTGAGATCGGGCTGGTCGAAGCAGGCGAACATGCGCTTGCAGTCGGCTGTCTCGAACTGCGAGTACAGGTAGATCTTGTCGTCGGTGGGGTCGACGAAACGATGCAGGCCCTCACCGGTGTTGGAGTACTCGCCGTCGGCCTCGATCACCAGCTCGTTGTTCGCGGCCAGGTCGGGCAGGGTGAGGCCCTGCTCCTCGTCGTAGCCGCTCACGTCCAGGTCGACGCCGTTGAGCACGGCCGAGCGCAGGCCCGCGCCCACGAAGTCGATGAAGGTCTGCGCACCCGGCGTCGCGGTGAAGGTCACCGTCGCCTTCGAGTGGAACGTCTCACCGCGAGGCGCGTCGGCGCTGGTGGGCTGGCCGGTGAGGTCCAGCTCGACCTTGTAGTTCTCCACCTGGACCGTGGCGGCGCGTTCGATGGCCTGCTCGCGGGTGAGATTCGGTGCGGACAAGGAGGCTCCTTAGCTCTCGGAGAACTGTGCGGCAGTAGCCAGCTTGCCATGCCCGGGGTCGGGCGGTTGGGCGTGTCCGATGCGACGACGGCCACCCACTAGGCTGGGCGACGGCAGCTATCGCCCAGCACGAGGAGGACCGTTGAAGCACATCCACGCCGGTAAGGTGCGCGACCTGTACGAGGACGGCGATTCGCTGATCCTGGTCGCATCCGACCGGGTGTCGGTGTACGACGTGGTGCTGCCGACCCCGATCCCGGACAAGGGCGCGCTGCTCACCCAGCTGTCGAACTGGTGGTTCGGCTTCTTCTCCGATGTGCCCAACCACATTCTGTCCACCACCGATGTGCCCGCCGAGTTCGCGGGCCGCGGCGTGCGGGTCAAGCCGCTGAAGATGGTGAAGGTGGAGTGCATCGCGCGCGGCTACCTGACCGGCGGCGGCCTGGCCGAGTACAACCGCACCGGCACCGTGTCCGGCATCGCGCTGCCGCCGGGCCTGCGCGACGGCGACAAGCTGCCCGAACCCATCTTCACCCCCACCACCAAGGCCGACGAGGGCCACGACGAGCCGATCAGCTTCGCCGACGTGGTGAACCAGGAGGGCAAGGAGGTCGCCGAGAAGTTGCGCGACCTGACCCTCGAGATGTACTCGCGCGGCGCGGACCACGCCGCCGCCAACGGTGTCATCATCGCCGACACGAAGATCGAACTCGGCTGGGACGGTGACGTTCTCACCGTCGGCGACGAGGTGCTGACCTCGGACTCCTCCCGCTTCTGGCCCGCCGACGACTACGAGCCGGGCCGCCCGCAGAAGTCGTTCGACAAGCAGTTCGTGCGCGACTGGTCCACCTCCACCGGGTGGAACAAGGAGTACCCGGGCCCCGAGATTCCGGCCGACATCGTCGACGTGACCCGCCAGAAGTACAAGCAGGCCTACGAACTCATCACCGGCAACGCCTGGACCGGCGTCTAGGCCGGAACCGTCTCGGCGGCAAGGAAGTTCGTCACGAACTCGTCGGCCCGGCACTCCAGTTCGGCGTACTGGGCCACGCGTTCGGCGCCGACCGCTTTCCAGACCGCCGCCGCCTGAGGTGATGCGTCAGCCGCGGCGCAGGCCGGCGGCCCGAATCGTGAGGTAGTCGCGTTCGGGCAGGCTGGTGGTCCGGCGGGCGGCGGCGGTGTAGGCCGCGATGGCTTCCTCGGGGTCTCCGGCCATTTCGTACAGATGGCCGCGCACGGCGTCGAGACGATGATTGCCCGCCAGCGACTCCGTGAGGGTGTCGGTCAGGTCCAGCCCGGCCTGCGGACCGTGCACCATGGCGGTGGCGACGGCCCGGTTCAAGGTGACCATGGGGTTCGGGGACTGGCGTTCGAGGGCGTTGTACAGCAGCAGGATTCGCGGCCAGTCGGTGTCCTCGGGCCGCAGCGCCTGGGCGTGCAGGGCGGCGATGGCGGCCTGGATCTGATACGGGCCGATCAGCCCGCTCCGCACCGCGGCGGTCGCCAATCGCACGCCCTCGATGAGCATGTCGCGATCCCACAGCCCGCGATCCTGCTCGGCGAGCGGGACCAGTTCGCCATGCTCCCCGGTCCGGGCGGCGCGCCGCGCATCGGTGAGCAGCATGAGCGCCAACAGGCCGGTGACCTCGGGATTGTCCGGCAGCACGCGGTTCAGCGCCCGCGCCAGGCGAATGGCCTCGCTCGACAGGTCGCCGCGGCGTAGTCGCTCACCGCCGCTGGTGTGGCCCTCGGTGAAGATCAGGTACAGCACCCGCAGCACGCTGTCCAGGCGCGTATTCCATTCCCCGAGTTGACCGTTCGACTCCGCGGGCATGGCGAAGGGGCGGTCCTCCTCCGCGATGCGCTTCTTGGCGCGGGTGATCCGCTGCGCCATGGTGCGTTCCGGCAGCAGGAAGGCCCGGGCGATCTCCTCGGTGGTGAGCCCGCCGACCGCGCGCAGGGTCAGGGCGATCGCGCTCGCGGGCGACAGTGCGGGGTGACAGCACAGGAAGAACAAGGTGAGCGTGTCGTCCCGGTCCTCGGTCCCGGTATCGCGGGCTGTGCGGCCGGTGACCGCGCCGCCCGGATCGGCCGTGCCGCGAATGCCGGATACCCCGTACGGCGCGGGCGCGCTGTCCGCACCGGGTGCGGCGGCCAGCTGGTCGAGTTCCGTCTCCGACAGCGCCGCGATCACCGCGTCGGCCGGGTCGGGCGTCGCGGTGCCCAGGCGTTCCGGGTCGCGGATCGCGTCGGTGGTCTCGCGGTTGCGGCGGGCGGAGTCGGCGCGGATGACGTCGACCATGCGCCGCGCGCCGACCCGGATGAGCCAGCCGCGCGGATTGTCGGGCAGGCCGTCGGCGGGCCACTGGGTGACGGCGGCGAGCAGGGCTTCCTGGAGGGCGTCCTCGGCGGCGTCGAAATCGCCGTAGCGGCGGACGAGCGCGCCGAGGACCTGCGGGGCGAGTTCGCGCAGCAGGTCCTCGATCGCGGTGTGCGGCATCAGAGTTCGGCGGCGGGGGCGCACATGATCTGACGGACCTCGATGTACTCGCCGATCGGCTTGCCGCCGGGGCCGGGCGCGGCCGAAGCCTGCGCGGCGATCTCGACGGCCCGGTCGGGGCTGTCGACATCGATGATCCAGTACCCGGCCAGGAGCTCCTTGGTCTCGGGGAACGGGCCGTCGGTGACCACCGGCGCGGACCGGCCGTCGGAACTGACGGTGATCGCCTGACCCGGGTCGGCGAGGCCCTGGGCTTCGACCAGTTCGCCGGACTTGGCCAGCTGCTCGCCCAGGGTGCGCTGGAAGTCGATGTGCGCCTGGATCTCCTCGGGCGCCCACTGGTGGATGGGGGTGTCGCAGAAAGCGGCCGGGGTGTAGGACTTGATCAGCATGTACTTCATGGTCGGCTCCTTCGTCGGCGCGCCGCGGTGGCGCTCTCGCATACAGGTCGGAGCCCCGCCCGCCGGATCGACGTATCGCGCAGCCCATCGGGTGTGACGGTGGTCACAGAGTGTCCGGGTCCACGGCTCGGCCGCTCAGGATCAGTTCCTTGATCTTGTCAGTGACATCCCACACGTTCACGTTCATCCCGGCCAGCACCCGATTGTTCGGATCGAGCCAGTACGCCACGAACTCGCGGCCGGCCAGATCACCGCGCACCACCACGCGCGCCCGCTGCTCGGGGGAGACGTAGCCGGTGTACTCCATCCCCAGGTCGTACTGATCGGTGAAGAAGTAGGGCAGCCGGTCGTATACGGCGGGCCTGCCGAGCATGGTCAGGGCCGCCACGGCGGGCTGATTGAGCGCGTTCGCCCAGTGCTCCACCCGGATTCGCCGACCCAGCACCGGATGCCGCTGCTCGGCGATATCGCCGACCGCGACGATATCGGGGTCCGAGGTGGCCAGGCTCTCGTCGACCAGGACACCGCCGTCGACGGCCAGTCCGGCATCGGCGGCCAGCTCGATATTGGGTCGCGCACCCACCGCGACCAGCACCGCGTCCGCCTCGATGCGGGTGCCGTCGTCCAGGAGCACACCGGTCGCGCGGCCGTCGGCGGTGGTGATCTCGCTGACCTTCACGTCCGTGCGCAGGTCCACGCCGTGCGCGCGGTGCAGGCCCGCGAACACCTCGCCCATCTCGGTGCCGAGCGCGGCCCGCAACGGGACCGAGTCCGCTTCCAGCACAGTCACTTCCACGCCCGCCGCCCGCGCGGCCGCCGTCACCTCGAGTCCGATCCAGCCCGCGCCGATCACCGCCAGCCGCTGGACCTCGCCGAACATGGCCAGCAGGGCGTCGGAGTCCTCGATGGTGCGCAGCACGTGCACGCCCCGCGCGTCCACCCCGGGCAGTCGCAGCATGCGCGGGCGCGAGCCGGTGGCCAGCGCCAGTTTGTCGTAGGGCAGCGTCGTACCGTCCGGCAGCGCAACGGTTTTGGTGCCGCGGTCCAGTCCGGTGACGGTGGTGCCGGGCATCAACTCGATGTGATGGTCGCGGTACCACTGCGACGGGTCCACGGTGAAGTCGGGCAGCGATTTCTTGCCCAGCAGATGCTCCTTGGACAGCGGCGGACGCTCGTACGGCAGATGCTCCTCGGCGCTGACCAGGGTCACCGTGCCGTCGAAGTCATTGGCCCGCAAGGCTTCCGCGAGCTTCGCCGCGGCGAGCCCGCCTCCCGCGATGACGAACCTGGAACTGGTCATCCGAAACCTCCCTGCTCACGCGGCCGGGATCGCTGCACCGGATGTGGCCGTCCTCCCGGCGAGGCCGATATTTCGACCCTAGACCCGGGCGAGTCGGGCGGAGCGGAAATATCGGCAACGATCCGGGTTGTTGCGTTAGGGGAATGGCCGTGTGTCGGCCGTCGACTGTGAAAGGACTTCCTCGTGAGCGACACCAAAAAGGACCGGGTCGACTTCTGGTTCGACCCGATGTGCCCCTGGTGCTGGATCACCTCCCGCTGGATCCTCGAGGTCCAGCAGGTCCGCGATATCGACGTCAACTTCCATGTCATGAGCCTCGGCGTGCTCAACGACGGCCGTGAGGGCCTGCCGCCCGAGTACGTGGAGCTGCTGCGCAGCGCGTGGGGCCCGGTCCGGGTCGCCATCGCCGCCGCCCGCGACCACGGCGACAAGGTGCTGGCGCCGCTGTACACCGCCATGGGCACGCGCTTCCACAACCGTCGCGCCGAGTACGAGCAGGACGGGCCGCGCGCCGACCTGATCGAGGTCATCATCGCCGAGTCGCTGGCCGAGGTCGGGCTGCCGGCCGAGCTGGCCGCCGCGGCCACCTCCGTCGAATACGACGAAGAGCTGAAGGCCTCGCACCACGCGGGCATGGACAAGGTCGGCCAGGATGTCGGCACGCCGACCATCCACATCAACGGCGTGGCCTTCTTCGGTCCGGTGCTCTCGCGGATTCCGCGCGGTGAGGTGGCGGGCAAGGTGTGGGACGGCGCCGTCGCGCTCGCCTCCTACCCGCACTTCTTCGAGCTGAAGCGGACCCGCACCGAGGACCCGGCTTTCGACTGAGGGCCAGGGCTTTCGGTGGTGTAGACGCAGATCGGGCGGGGTCCGTGGCAACGGACCCCGCCCGATTCGTGTGATCAGTACGGCCGGTACTCGTGGTACGCGGGGGTCTGGCCGTACTTGGGTGGCGGGCTGCCGTACGGCTGCGGCGCGCCGTAGGGTCCGGTCACCGGCGGCCGCTGCGGGGCGTCGGGACGCCAGAACAGCTTGCCGTGGCGGCTGCGGTCGCGCAGCGCCCACATGCGCCAGGTCAGCACCGGGTGGCTGGCCATGGCATTCGTCATCCAGACGAAGAAGCCCTTCTCCTGCGGCGCGCGGTCCGCCATCTCGTCGAAGCTGACCAGATTATTCAGGTACTTGCCCGCCGCCAGCGTCTGCATGGCCGTCGGCGCGCCCTGCGGGCGGTTGCAGAAGCCGTGATTGTCGGCCGTGTACTCCTGCGAGCGGATCAGCGAACTGCCCAGGATCGGCAGGAACGGGGCGAGGAACATGCCCAGCTGCCGCCAGTACGAGACGTGGCCCGCCGCGATATGCCCGACCTCGTGGCCGATGATGAAGGCCAGCGCCTCGGGATTACGTGCCGCGCCGCTGACTTCGAACAGGTCGCTGTAGACGACCACGTAGCGGCGGAAGCCGTGCCCGGAGGCGAAGGCGTTGATCTGGCCGTTGCCGGTGACCACATAGGCGTCCGGGACCTGGGTCATGCCGAAGCGGGCCGCCGCCTCCTGCACCATGCGGAAGCCGTCGGGGAACTGGGTCGGTGACATCTTCACGCCGTTGACGCGCTGCGCGGCGTAGTTCATACCGCGGCCGAGGTAGACCAGCAGCGGCGCGAACACCAGCACCAGCACGATCTGGCCGTAGAAGCCCGACAGCAGCATGAGCAGCGCGAGCAGGTACGCCAGCACGGTGGCGATGATCACGATCACCAGCAGCGGGATCTCCCAGCTGTGCCGCGCGGGCATCCCGAACGGGGACAGGCCGCGGCTGCCATGCTGCACCACCGGCGAGGGCGGCGGCGAATACGGTTGCTGGGGAGCCCATCCCGGCGGCCCCACCCGCGGATCCCAGCCGGACATGCCGGTGACGGGATTCCACGCGGGCTGCGAACCGTTGGGCTGCGCGGCGGGGTAGGAAGTCGTCGGCTGGGCGTACCCGCCGGTCGGCTGGCTGGGATGGACGGCGGTGGGCTGTTCGCCGCTCGGCGGCTGCCCTTGATCTCCACCAGCGAATTGCCCCCCGTAGGCGTTCGGCGTGGATGAACTGTCGTCGGACGTCATGCCTGGATAGTACGTTCGCGCGCGTCGACGGGCCGTCCTCGCCGGGAGGGGCTCACACGTCGTATTCCGCCGGTGACAGCCCCCTGCGCGGGCGGTCCCGCGCGGGCTGACAGAATCGCAGCCATGCGCGTATACCTGGGTGCCGACCATGCCGGCTTCGAACTGAAGAACCACGTCAAGGCTCACCTGGAGGGTCAGGGCCACGACGTCGTCGACTGCGGCGCGCTGGAATACGATGCCCTCGACGACTATCCGGCCTTCTGCATCGAGGCGGCCCGCCGCGTCGTCGCCGAGCCCGGCTCGCTGGGCTTCGTCTTCGGTGGCTCCGGTAACGGCGAGCAGATCGCCGCCAACAAGGTGCCCGGCGCGCGGTGCGCCCTCGGCTGGAGCGTGGAGACCGCGCAGCTCGCCCGCCAGCACAACAACGCCCAGCTGCTCGGCATCGGCGGCCGCATGCACTCCACCGAGGAAGCCCTCGCCATCGTCGACGCCTTCATGACCACCCAGTGGTCGGACGAGCCGCGCCACCAGCGCCGCATCGACATCCTCGCCGAGTACGAGAAGACCGGCGTCGCCCCCGCGCTGCCGAACTGACCTGTGCCGGAAGGCCATACGCTGCACCGCCTGGCGAAGCTGCACGACAAGCGCTTCGCCGGCGGTCAGGTCCGAGTCTCGAGCCCCCAGGGCCGCTTCGCCGACGGCGCGGCCCTCATCGACGGCCGCGTCCTCACCCGCGCCGAAGCATGGGGCAAACACCTGCTCCACCACTACGATTCGGGCGTCACCCTGCACGTTCACCTGGGTCTGTACGGCAAGTTCACCGAATCCGCAGTCCCCATGGACGCGCCCGTCGGCGAGGTCCGCATGCGCCTGATCGGCGCGGGCCGTTCCGGTGAAGCGCACGGCACCGACCTGCGCGGACCGGCAGCCTGCGAAATCCTTCACGACCCGGAGGTCGCCGCCCTCACCGCCCGCCTCGGCCCCGACCCGCTGCGTCGCGACGCCGACCCAGACCGGGCCTTCGCGCGAATCCAGCGCTCCCAGCGCCCCATCGGCGCCCTCCTCATGGACCAGAAGGTCCTGGCCGGAGTGGGCAACGTGTATCGCGCGGAAGTGCTGTTCCGCCACAACATCTCACCCCACCGCCCCGGAAAGTCCCTGAGCCGCACCGAATGGGACGCGCTCTGGTCCGACCTGGTCGACCTCATGAAGGTCGGCGTCCGCCGCGGCTTCATGCACGTCGTCCGCCCCGAAGACGACCACGGCGCGCCCTCCTACGCCGCCGACCGCCCCCGCACCTACGTCTACCGCCGCCTCGGCGAACCCTGCCGCCTCTGCGGCTCCACCGTCGTCCACACGGTGATGGAAGGCCGAAACCTCTTCTGGTGCCCCGCCTGCCAGGCCGACTGAACGTTCTCGCGAGTCAGCCAAGTAGCTCGTCCAGTGGCACGAACGCGCCGCCGGGGTCCTTCGGACAAGAGCTCACGCTGATCAATTCACGCGCCCTTTCGTCTCTGATCCGTTGCGTCTCGTCATCGCGCAACCCGTGTCCGCGACCTGGGCCGCGGGCGTCCAGGGTATGGAGACCACGCCCTCCCGCATCGATGTCCCCGGTCCGTCGGACTACTGGCTCCAGGCGATCATTACGCTCGACCCCGCTGTGGCTGAATCGCTGCGCACGCGGACCATCGGCAAACGAACTCGCTCCCGTTGCCTCGGATTCGGATCCCAGGCTCCGCGCGGAGCTTGGGCCGTCGCTGCCCGGCGGCGAATACCGGACGAGTCGTGAGCTCGATGCGGAGTTTGTCACTTCCGAGTTCAAACCCTGTGCCTACCTGCAAGTTTCAGGCAGCGTGCTTGTCGCCTACACCTCATGATCGGCGACGGTGCTCATGCGCCGGGGAGGGATTGCGGTAGGCCGAAGGTGGGGAGGACGGTGTTCTCGAATCGGGTCATGGCGCTGATGCGGTCGCCGGTGAGGGTGAGGACGAAGAGGCCGGATCCGTGGGCGCCGAGGGAGGGGTGTCGGTAGACGGCGAAGGCGGGTTGACCGTTGGCTCGTGTCGGGAGCAGTTCGAATCGGTGTGCCGAGTCGAAAACGAGGGTGAGGAAGCGGGTCACGAGGTCTCGGCCTCGGTATTCCAGCGGGATCGGTGGCATCGACATGAAGACGTCGTCGGTCAGGAGTGCGACCAAGGCTTCGATGTCGGCGGATTCGTAGGCGGTGACGAACTTCGCGACGATCGCGTCCTCGGCGGGTGAGTCGGCGGGCGGCCGCGGGTCGGTGGTCACCGGCAGCCGGTCCTGCATTCCGGCGCGTGCGCGTTTGAGGGCGCTCTTGACCGATTCGACGGTGGTGTCGAGCATGTCGGCTACCTCGTTCGCGTGGAAGCCGAGGACGTCGCGCAGGATGAGGACGGCGAGTTGGCGGGGCGGCAGGATCTGCAGGGCGGTCACGAAGGCCAGGGAGATGGATTCGGTTTGCTCGTAGCGGGCTTCCGGGCCGAGCGGGACGCTGATCGCGCCGTCCAGCAGGGCGTCGGGATAGGGCTCGAGCCAGTGGATTTCGCCGAGCCCGGTGGGTTCCGGCAGGTCGATTCCGGGGACGTCCCACTGCTGCGCGGGGCGTCGGCGAGCGGAGCGCAGCGCGTCGAGGCACCGGTTGGTGGCGATGCGGTACAGCCAGGTGCGAAGCGAGGCGCGGCCGTCGAACCGTTCGAGACCTCGCCAAGCGGCGAGCATCGTGTCCTGCAGCGCGTCCTCGGCGTCCTGGAACGAGCCGAGCATCCGGTAGCAGTGCACCTGTAGCTCGCGACGATGCGGCTCGGTCAGCGCCCGGAACGCCTCACCGTCCCCGCCCCGCGCCCTCGACAGCAGGTCCGTTCGCACCGACTCCACTCCCGCCACCTCATTCCCTGTGTGCAGTCCCATCCCGTATGGACGTCGGCGGCGGCGCGAAAGGGTCGGTCGCGGAGCGCCCCCTTCGACAATGCCGCACCGTCCACACCTGTGACAGCCGACAACATCGTCCAAGGAGCAGGAAATGGGAAAGATCGTCATCAGCTCGAACATCACCCTCGATGGAGTGGTCCAGGACCCGGACGGCGCGGAAGGCTTCGAACTCGGCGGCTGGTTCCATCGGTTCGTCGAAACCGAGGACCTCCGAGACTGGGCCGCCCGCGAGACGGAGGAGCTGCGGGGCGTCGATGCGCTCCTGCTGGGCAGGCGGACCAGCGAGTGGTTCGAGTCCCGGATACAACCCGGCGGCGGGGCGGCCGACCGCGTGAGCCCCGAGTGGGCGGACAGAATGCACAGCATCCCCAAGTACGTGGTGTCGTCGACCCTCGAACCGCCCCGATGGAACAACACCACGATCCTCAACGGCGACGCGGCAAAGGAGATTTCGGAGCTCGAGCGCACCGTCGCCGGCGACATCCTGGTCTACGGCAGCTACCAACTCGTCCGCACCCTGATGGAACAGAACCTGGCCGATGAACTGCGACTGGTAGTTTTCCCGGTCGTCCTGGGCAGCGGCCTGCGGCTCTTCGACGAGGTCAGCAACAAGAAGCCGCTACGTCTGACCAACACCCGAAAGATGGGTGCCGACCTGGTGTTCCACACCTACGAATTCGTTCGCGACTGACGCCCAGAGATCAGCCGGCCATCAGACAGAGACAGAACGGATGGCCGGCCGGATCGAACAGGACACGGCACTCGGTCGGCGCGCACTGATTCTCGGACGGCCCGACGATCCTAGGAAACGGCCGGGGTGCGGCGCTCGAGGAGTCGGGCCAGGGCCAGGGTGAGGAGGGCGGCGGTGGCGAGGACGTAGATGTCGCCGGGGAGGTGTTGCCACCAGTGCCAGTGGAGCTCTTGGTGTCTGCCGTTGGGGACGATGCCGGGGCCGATCAGGAAGAACAGGGCGACCGTCGCGATGAGGGCGTAGGTGGCGGGGGCTGGGCGGGTGGTGGCCCAGGCGATGGCGGCTACCAGGGCCGGGGCGGCCCAGACCCAATGGTGGGTCCAGGACACCGGGGAGACGAGGAGGAGGACGGCGGCGTTCACCAGGAGGGTGGCGACGGTGAGGACCGTCATGGGGGCGGAGGCGGGGACGCCTGCCTCGGCGGCGTCCTTGCGCTCGACGCGGGTCAGGTGGTGCATCAGGTACGCGCCCGCTGCCGCTACCACGAGGGCGAGGCCCAGCCAGACGATCGTGGCGGTGGAGGAGGAGAAGCCGAAGAGGCGGAAGGACATGCCTTTGATGGACTGGTTGCCCACGTAGTCGGGGGAGCCGATGCGGTTGGTGTCGATGACGGCGTGGAACCAGTAGTCGCGGGATTCGTCGGGGAGGAGGACGAAGCCTGCGGCGACGACGCCGAGGGCGGTGGCCGTCGCGGTGGCGGCGGCCTTCCAGTCGCGGCGGATGAGGAAGTAGAGGATGAAGGCGGCGGGGGTGAGTTTGGTGACGGCGGCGATGCCGACCAGGACGCCTCGCGGCCAGCGGGGTTTCTCGGTGAGGCAGTCCAGGGCGACGGCGGCCATCAGGACCAGGTTGATCTGTCCGAACCACAGGGTGGTTCGGACCGGTTCGACGGCCGGCATGAGAACCACGGCGGACACCGTGAGAGTCAGTTTGAGGCGGGAGTCCAGGTCGGGGCGGACGCGGGACATGACCAGCCACAGGGTGACGCCGAGGCAGGCCAGGGAGCTGGCGGTCACCAGGAGTTCGGCCAGCCAGAGCGGGACGATCGCCAGCGGGATCATCAGGACCGCGGCCGACGGCGGGTAGGTGAACGGCAGGTCGGTGTGGCCGGCGACGGGAAGGGTCGGGCCGTAGAGGGTGCCGTGTTCGAGCCAGCCGCGGGTGTCGATGCGATACACCTGCAGGTCGAGGAAGCCGTGCATGGCGGAGAAGATCGCCGTGATCGCCGGCGTCAGCAGAATCCCGATCACGATCGGAATGCGAGGCAGGCCCGCGCGGCCGTCGGACTTGAGAGTGCGCAGCAAGCTCTGTTGCCCCGCCCGCGTTGTGATCATCAGGGAGAGGGTAACCCTTTCAAGGTTCGGGCAAAGATGTCCGGATTGCGTTGGGGGAGTGGTTAATCGACGGCAAATCCGTCGACGGGTGTTCGGCCTCCCCAGTGCGCCAACCGGCTGCCCGGACGCGCGAACCAGGTCGCGTAGAAGAGGAACGCTACGGCCGCCAGCGAGCCCAGCACCACCGCCCCCGCGACGACCGGATACGCGGCCATGGTGTTGGCCAGGAACCGATAGGCCAGCAACAATCCGGCGAGTACCGCCGCGCCGAGCGACACCATGCGGACACGCGGATGCTGCCACCCGCGTTCGGGATCGCGCAGCGCCGACTCCACGGTCATGCACAGCACCGCGCCCGCGACCAGATCACTGCCGTAGTGGTAGCCGAATCCGAGCGTCGCCAGCAGCGTGCACACCAGCCAGAACGTGCCCGACCAGCGCAGCCATCGCGGCCCGCGGCGGGAGTGGATGAACAACGCGGTCGCCCACGCGGTGTGCATGGACGGCATGCAGTTGCGGGCCGTCTCGGAGTCGAACAGCATCGGCTGCGGATCGGTGGTGAACGCCGGCCACACCTGCGGCCAGTCCCCGATCTCCAGTCCGTGCCCGAGCGGCCCGTACGCGAACACCGGCCCGACCACCGGGAACAGCACGTACCCGAGCGGCCCGATCACGCCCAGCAGCAAGAACGTTCGCACCAGGTGGTGCCGCGGCCACGAACTCGTCGACACGTGACGCAACTGCCACACGGCCACGACCACCGCCGCCACCGGCAATTGGATATAGACGACATGCAGTACATGTGAGGGGATCGGACCGAGCGTGTCCAGCAGGCGCCCGACCACCCACGCCGGTTCCCCCAGCGCGCGATCCGCGAGCTGCACGTACTGATCGAGCACCCGCGACCCGGCGACGATGCTCACCATCAGCCAGGTGTCGGCGAGTTTGGACGCCATGACGAGCAACACGCCGAACGCGATGGCCTGCAAGGCGGTCCGGCGACGCTCACCCTCCCATCGGAGCACGACCATCGTCAGCGCGGTGAGTGCGAGGGTCGGCCCGGTGCCGATCGACACATGCCAGCCGCAGGCCATCTGCAGCCCCAAGGTCAGCAGGTCCAGCACTCCCGCGGCAACCAGCGCGATCACGCGCGTGCGCGCGGGCACCCCGATGCAGGCGAGCCCGAGTCCGGCCCACGACACCGCCGCCGACTGCGGATTGGCGAAGTAGTCGTCGATCAGGCTGCGCAGCGGTCCCATCACGCCGTGGGCGGAGGCCCACGCCTGCGCGATGGCCAGCAAAAGCACCGCGACACACAGCCCGGCGGCCGGGACGAGTCGAGAACGGGTCTCGCGGCCGGACAGCACCGAGCCGGAAACGTTCGTCTTGTCGTCGACCAGCACCGTAAATCGATAACACAGAGCAAACGGAGGCACAACATCCGGTTACCGGAAGCCGGCTTCCGGGTGACTCGACACACCCGAGCGATGAGAGAGAGGGGACACAGCCGCGACGGCGGACGGCGCGACGCGCCACGATCGCCGTGCGAGTGGAGTGAATTGTCCGCTTCTACCAGTGAAATCGGAGTGAAGCGGCTCGAAAGATGGTCGGGGTGACAGGATTTGAACCTGCGACCCTCCGCTCCCAAAGCGGATGCGCTACCAAGCTGCGCTACACCCCGTTGCGCGTCGGACCGACGCTCCCGCAGAACGGGAAAGAGCGGGTGACGGGAATCGAACCCGCACCATCAGCTTGGAAGGCTGAGGTTCTACCATTGAACTACACCCGCAGTCACCGCATCCGTGGATGCCGTGTGCGTCAGCACTGTACCGAACCTCACTCCCGGAATGCCAATCAGGTCGCGTCTCCGCACGTCGCGGCCGGTCGGGACCGGGCTCCGGCGCGTCGCGGAAAACATGCCGAAATCGGGTGTAACACCGGAGCTCGGCCAGCGATGAGACATCCGATCGCCATTCGCGAGACAGTGGGAACCTGTTCTGAATCAGGGGTTTTCGATGTCGGGTGGCTTGCTAGGATCCTTTTTGTCCGGACGGGGGTATCTGGAAAGGGGGCGGTGAGCATGCACCACTGGTGTGGCCGACCGCGTAGTAGTGAGTTCGATCCGAAGGGCGTGACCGGCGCGCACGCCGGTCCTGGCATCACGTACGCAGGGTGAGCGCGCATGCCCATCCGTCTCGATACCCGAACCTCCGCCATCGTGGCGGCGACCATCCGGGAATGGGTGCGGTCGGTGCACCCCGGCGCGAGCAGCGCCGCGCTGGGCCAGGCGCCCAGCGTTCCCTCCGCTGACCTCGAGCGCATCTTCGGCGGCGTCATCGACGAACTGCTGGAATTGGCGGGCTCCGAACCGTTTCCGGTGCGCTCGGCCCGCCGGATCGGCCGCAGCCTGGCCGACGCCCCGTTCGAGCGCACCCGCATGCTCGCCCCCGCCAGCCGCGCGCTGCTCGGGCTCGCGCCGGGCGTGCGCGGATCGCTGATCGCCACCCGCTGGTCGTTCATCGCCAGCCAGGCCATCGACGCCTACGCCGAGGCGCTGCAGCAGCGCGCCCTGGTCCAGCAGGAGCGCAGCCTGTCCGAGGCGGTGTCGGTGCGGGTGCAGGAGATCGCGGCCCTGCAGACCCGGCTGCGGCACGAGGCCACCCACGACGCGCTCACCGATCTGGCCAACCGCTCGCTGCTGCAGGAGCGGGTGCGGGTGATGGCCGCCGATCCGGCGCGCGGTGTCGGGCTGCTACTCATCGACCTGGACGATTTCAAGGCGATCAACGACAACTACGGCCACACCGTCGGTGACGAGGTGCTGGTCAGCATCGCGCAGCGGCTGCGGGCGGCCTGCCCGCCGGAGACGGTGATCTCCCGCTACGGCGGTGACGAGTTCGTGGTGGCGCTGCCCGCGCGCCGCAATTCGCTCAGTGAGCTGGCCATGCGGGTGCTGGCGGCGCTGTGCGAGCCGGTGCCCACGGCCGCCGGATTCGTGCCCGCGTCGGCGAGTGTCGGCACCGCGTTCTGCCCGCCCGGTCGCGAGTGCGATTTCTCGGACCTGTTGCGCAGTGCGGATCGGGCCATGTACTCGGCGAAAACCGCTGGCAAACGACAGTTCGCGGTGTCGGAGCCGGACGAAGAGGAGGTTGATCCAGCCGGTCATACGACCCGCTTCGCGGCGGTAGCCGGATAGGCCGAGGATTCAGCGAGCTCAGAGCGAGTAGCAACTGTCTGGCGAATATTGCCGCGTAGGCTGGTCGCGTGTCTACCGTCGCCGTTCTCCTGCTGATCATCGTCGTCGTGCTGCTGGCCGTGGTCGCGGTCAATCGCGGGCAACGCTCGCGGGCCGGGACCGAACTGGCCGATGCCAAGGCGGACGCGCGCCGGGTGATCGAGCGTCTGGGCGGCCAGGTCTACAACCTCACCGGCAGTGACGACGCCTCCAAGCAGGCGCTCGCCGACGCGGGGGAGCGATTCAACGCCGCGGGCGCGCAGATCGAGCGGGCCGGGACCGCCGCGCAGGCGCGGCTCGCGAAAGAGACGGCGCTCGAAGGGCTGTACTACGTGCGCGCGGCCCGCACCGCCATGGGAATGGATCCGGGCCCGGCCGTGCCCGAACTGGACGGGCAGCGCACCGCGGGTCGGGTGACCGAGGATCGGGCCATCGAATTCGAGGGGCGCCGAGTCGAGGCCTCGCCCACGCCGTCGCCGGCCACACCGAACTACTACCCGGGTGGCCGGGTCGCGGGCCGGCCGGTACCTGCCGGTTGGTACTCCGAGCCGTGGTGGAAGACCGCCCTGGTCGCCGGCGCCTGGGGCGTCGGGTCCGCACTACTGTTCAATGCTCTGTTCAGCGGCATGTCCGGCGTCGGTTATGACGCTGCCGCCTTCGAAAGTGGTTACGGCGACGGCTATCAGGACGGCCTCGACGCCGCCGACGGCGGATATGCCGACGGCGGATATGCCGACGGCGGCTCGGACCAGGACTCCTACGACCAGGGTGGCTATGACCAGGGCGGCTACGACCCCGGCACCCAGGACTTCGGTGGTCAGGACTTCGGCGGCGGCACCGATTTCGGCGATTTCGGCGGATTCGACGGCGGCGACTTCTGATCGTTCAGGAAGACCCGGATCGCCTGGATCAGCTGTTCGGGCTGATCCTCGGGTGAGAAGGTGCCCGAATCGTGGATCCACTCGATGCGCGCGTCCGGGAAGTCGACGGCCAATCGCTCGGCGTACCGCTCCGGGAAGAAGCGGTCACCCGCCGACCAGGCCAGCAGCACCGGGTTCTTGAAGTCCGCGAAAGTCCGTGCGGCGGACAGGGTGTACTGGCGATCGAGGCCGGTGATCGCGCGCCGGACGTCCGCGCGGATGCCCTTCGCGCCGACCGGTAGCGCGTAGGAGTCGCTGGCCGCGCGGTCGATGGGGCGGCGGGCCAGCCAGCCGTAGGCGATGGGCAGGCGGCGGACGGGCCGCAGCCGCATGGTCACGGCCAGCGAGGTGAGCGCGCCCGGGGTGCGGGCCGCCAGGCCCAGGTAGTCGAAGAACGACGGCGGGAAGTTCTCGTACGCGTCGCAGGAGGTCAGCACCAGCCGGGCGACGAGATCGGGGCGGGCGGCGAGCACCAGCTGGCTGACCGCGCCGCCGGAGTCGTTGCCCACCAGGGTGACCGGGCCCAGATCGAGCTCCTCGATGGCAGCGATGACCAGTTCGGCCAGGCCGGGTGGGGTCAGGTCCGCGTCGGTCATGGCCGTGGTGTGCGACCCGAACGGGAGATCGATTGCCACGCAGCGGTATTCGCCGGAGAAGGCGGGGATGATCTTGCGCCACAGGTTGGCGTTGACCAGCAGTCCGTGCACGAAAACGATGGGATCGCCACTGCCGCTGTCGAAGACGGGCAGCGTGCCCTGCGGGAGCGCGAGTTCGCGGCGGGCGCCCAGTGCCGGATCGCGCCAGGCCGCGGGGGATTGGGGGGAGATGGTGTTCGTCATCTGTAGGACTCCCTCTGGAGCGGAGATGGTGAAGACCTTCTCAAACTAACAAACAGGCTGCCTGTTTTCAATGATTCGGCGTTACGATCCACCTACCCGCTCAGAAAGGCGTCGATGATCAGGCAAGCCGAACGATCCGAGTCGACCCGCGCGAACCTGATGGCCGCAGCGCGCGAACTGTTCGCCGAACGCGGGTACGCCGCGGTCAGCACGCCCGAGATCGTGGAGCGGGCGGGCAGCTCCCGCGGCGCGCTGTACCACCAGTTCAAGGACAAGAAGGACCTGTTTCGCGCGGTCTACGAGCAGGAACAGCAGGCGATCCTGCAGCAGGTCGCCGAGACCATGGCCGAGGCCCCGCCCACCGACGCCATGGCCGTGCTGGAGGCGGGCCTGCACAACTTCCTGCTCTCCTGCGTCGACCCCGAACGCGTTCGCATCACCCTCATCGACGCCCCCGCGGTGCTCGGCTGGCAGGAGTGGCGTGAGGTCGACGAGAAGTACGGCCTCGGCCTGATCGTCGCCGGCCTGCAATCCGGCATGCAGACCGGGCAGCTGCGCGCCGATCTCGACATCCGGCCGCTGTCGCTGATGATCCTGTCCGCCCTCGGCGAGGCCGCCATGTTCATCGCCAACTCCGACGACCCCGAATCCGCCCGCACCCGAACCGAACCCGCGGTGCTGGCACTGGTCGACGGCCTGCGGGTCTAGTCGGCGCACCCCGTCGGCCCGGTCGTCGCCGTGGGCGCGGCGGAGGTTCTCCGCCGCGACACCCGGTCCGAGAGAAACACATCCCGCCATTGCTCGTGGGTAGCCTTTGCGCATGTCCGAAGAGCGGTGGGGTGTCGTCCCGGATGAGGTGCGTGAGCTGAACGCCTCCCGGGAACGGCTACACGCGCTCGTCGAGGCCGTGTATACGGTGGTCTCCGCCATCGACGTGGAACTCGTGCTGCACCAGCTGGTTACGGCGGCGGCCCGGCTGGTCGACGCCGAATACGGTGCGCTGGGTTTGCTGGAAGCCGATGACGGGGGCGGCGAGCGGCGGCCGGCGCGCTTCATCGCGGTCGGCATGGACGAGGAGACGATTCGCCGCATCGGGCACTGGCCGCGGGGGCGGGGGCTGCTCGGCCTCGTGCTGTCCGGCGATCACCCCGTGCGGCTGGCCGATCTCACCAAGCACCCGGCCTTCGAGGGCTGGCCCGCCGGGCATCCGGGCATGCGCAGCTTTCTCGGGGTGCCGGTGCGTTATCGCGACACCGTCCTCGGGGACCTGTATTTCACCAATAAGCGCGGCGGGCCGTTCAGCGACGAGGACGAGCGGATGATCGAGGCGCTCGCCGTGATCGCCGCCGTGAAGATCACCAATGTCCGGATGAACGACCAGGTGCAGCGCGATGCCGTACAGCGGCAGCGGGATTCGGCCATGATCGCGGTCATGGAGGATCGCGACCGGATCGCGCGCGATCTGCACGACTCGGTCATCCAGCGCATCGACGCGTCCGGTCGGGCACTCCAGGATGCGCTGCGGATGCGTCCCACACCCGAGATCGGGGACCGCCTCGAACGCGTGGTCGCCGATCTGGACGACACCATCCAGGAGATCCGGGCCACCATCTTCTCGCTCCGGTCCGCCGCCGGCGGCCGGGGCGGATTGCGTGGCGATATCGCCGAATTGGTGTCCACCGCCGCCGAGCACCTGGGCTTCGCGCCGAATCTGCGGCAGGACGGACCTATCGACAGCCTGGTGCCGGGCGAGGTCGCGCGGCAGGCGCAGGCGGTACTGCGCGAGACGCTGTCCAACGCGGTCCGGCACGCGGACGCCACCCGCATCGACGTGGCCGTGCACGCCGCCGATGGGGAGCTGCGAATCACGGTGGCGGACAACGGTATCGGCGTCGGCGCTGCGCCCCGGCGGGGCGGTTTGCGCAATATCGCCGAACGCGCCGCCGAACTCGGCGGCGCGCTCGAGCTCCGGCCGGGACTCGGCGGGCGCGGAACCGCGCTGGCGTGGCGGGTTCCGATTCCGCGGGCCTGAGGATCAGTTGGCGGGCTCGGCGGGCTGCGCCGGGGCGGCCGGAATCGGCGCGGTCGTGGTCTTGTCGGCCCACTTGGTGGTGCCGTCGGCCGCCTGCATGGTGGTGAGCAGGTCGATGCCATTCGCGATGAGGGTGGGTCCGCCCACGGCGATGGAGCCGATGATGCCGCCGACGGTCGCGCCGGTCATGAAGCCCGGCAGGCAGCCCAGCGCCAGCGTGGCCACGCAGCCGATGGTCGCGCCGATGGCGGTGCCGACGAAGGTGCCGATGGTGGTGGCCAGGCCGAACTGGCTGCTGAAGTTGTTCATGGCGCGGTCGTTCTCCAGTTGCGAGGCAACGGGTTTCACGGCCAGCGGCTGCGACAGCGACACTCCCTCGGGCTTCACGGGGGTGAGGGACAGGACGGTGCCGTCCTTCTGCACCTCCGGCTGGACCGGGATGTCGGCCTGCCCCAGATGAAATGCCAGCGGCAGTGTCAGCAGCACCTTGCCGTCGCCGTCCTTCACGTTCACGACGTCCGGGCCCTGGGTCAGCTCGAAGGTGCCACCCTTGAGGGTGGTGACCACCGCGCCGTTCACCAGCTTGGTCGAGTAGGCGAGGCCGGGGGCGTCGGCGGGCTGGGCGTTCGCCGGGACGGTTGCCAGGGGTAGGACTGCCGGGGTGACAAAGGCTCCGATCACCAGGGTGGTAGCCGCGGCGGCGCTGCGGAACTGCATGCGGTATCCAATCCGTCAACAGGTGTGGGGCGATACGAACCCAGGAGCTTAATGGAATTCGATGGTGCCGAACAGGTTTCGGGCGCAAGAGGCCACGCTGGGAATTATTCGTCCGTTATCGGGAAATGATCCCCAACGTCCGGGTTGCCGCAGTGTGGCTCACCATAGTGCCCGAAGTGTGCCCCGCGCCGCCGATTCGGCAAACTCCTCTGCATGAGCCTCCGATACAGCGCCGGTGTCCTGCTCTTCCGCCGCACCACCAGCCTCGAAGTGCTGCTCGGGCACATGGGCGGCCCGCTGTGGGCGAAGAAGGACGCCTCCGCCTGGTCCATCCCCAAGGGTGAATACGAGCCCGCCGAGGAATCCGCGCGCGAGGCCGCCGGGCGCGAATTCGACGAAGAACTCGGATTGCCGGTGCCGGACGGCGAGTGGATCGCGCTCGGCGAGGTCGAATACGGGAGTGGCCGGGGCAGGAAACAACTCACGGTCTGGGCCGTGGAAGCCGATCTCGACCCGGCGCGGGTCGTGCCCGGGACCTTCGAAATGGAATGGCCCCCGCGCTCCGGGCGCATGGCGGAATTCCCGGAGATCGACCGCGCCGACTGGTTCGACCTCGACACCGCGTACGAGAAGCTCGGCAAGGGGCAGCGGCCCTACCTGGACCGCCTCCGCGACCAGTTGGGCTGAGCACGTCGCGGGGCACGCGAGTGCGTGCCACGCGACGCCACTCACAGTCGCGGGTCCACCGGCTCGGTCTCGAGCGCGAGGATCGCGAACACCGCCTCGTGCACCCGCCACAGCGGCTCCTGGGCGACGAACCGGTCCAGGGCCTCCAGACCCAGCGCGTACTCGCGCAGGGCCATGGACCGTTTGCCGCCGAGCCCGCGCTGTCGCAACCGGTCCAGCTGATCCGGGCGCAGGTACTCCGGGCCGTAGATGATCCGCAGGTATTCCGGCCCACGGCATTTCACGCCCGGCTGCACCGGTCTGCCACTGCGGGTGCCGGTGCCGGACACCAGCGAGCCCAGCGGCTTGACCACCATGCCCTCGCCGCCCGCCGCCGTCATCTCGGTCCACCAGGCCGTGGCGGCGGCCTCGGCCTCCGGGGCGGACAGGTCCACCACGCGGCGGGCCGTCGCGGTGAAGAGCTCCGGGTCGGCCGCGATCAGGCGGTCGGCGCGCTCCAGGTGCCAGGTGTGGTCGCGCCCGGCGTAATTCGCGCCCGAGGCGGCCAGCAGCTGGAACGGGGCCAGACGCACGCCCTCCAGGCCGTCGGTGGCCCAGCAGTAGCGGCCGTAGGCGGCGGTGAAGGCGTCGGCGTCCTCGAGGCGCGCGGTGGTGCGCGTGGCGAGATCGCCTACCTCCACGCCTCTTTCGGCCGCGGCCGCCAAGACGGCCGCGGCGTCGGCGAGCGAGGCGCGGGCCGCCGCGCCGACCGCCGCGTACTGGGAGCGCAACAGCCCCAGCGCCTTGGCCGACCACGGCAGCAGCTCGGTGTCCAGCAGCAGCCAGTCGGTGCCCAATTCCTCGAACAGCCCGGCGGTTTCGGCCGCCGCGCGCACCCGGGCGAGCAGGGTCTCCGTCCGCGACGGATCGTCGAAGAAGGGGCGGCCGGTGCGGGTGTACACCGCGCCCGTGCTGCCGTCCTCGACGCCGAACCGGTCGCGGGCCGTCTCGACCGACCGCGAAACCACCACCACCGCACGCGAACCCATGTGCTTCTCCTCGCACACCACGGTGTCCACGCCCTCGGAGCGGTAGTACTCGAAGGCCTGGGCAGGATGCTCGAGATAGCCGTCCAGAGTGGAGGTGGCGCACGGGGACATGGTCGGCGGCAGGTACACCAGCCAGCGCGGATCCACGGCGAAGCGGCTCATCACCTCGAGCGCGGCGCTCGCGGCGTCCTCCCGCACGGTGACCCGGCCCAGGTGGCGGGTCTCCACCACCCGGCGGCCCAGCACGTCGTCGAGGTCCAGGACGCCCGGATCCCGCCGCACCACGGCCTCACCCGTGGCGAAGGTGGCGGCCTGCAGCGGGCGCACCGGCTCGAACCAGACCTGTTCGGCCGCAACCGATACCGGCTCCCGCTCCGGGTAGCGCAAGGCGGTCAGTCGGCCGCCGAACACCGCGCCGGTGTCCAGGCACAGGGTGTTGTTCACCCACACCAGTTCGGTCATCGGCGTGTGGCCGTACAACACCAGCGCCTTGCCGCGATAGTCGTTGGCCCACGGGTAGCGCACCGGCAGCCCGTATTCGTCGGTCTCGCCGGTGGATTCGCCGTACATGGCGAACTCGCGCACCCGGCCCGAGGTACGGCCCTGGTACTCCTCCTTCAGGCCGGCGTGCGCGACCACCAGGTCGCCGCCGTCGAGCACATAGTGGCTGACCAGACCGCGCATGAATTCCTGTGCGGCCTTGCGGAATTCGGCGTCCTCGGCCTCCAGCTGCGCCAGCGACTCGGCCAGGCCGTGCTTCACCGTGACGCGGCGGCCGTCGAGGGCGCGCACCAGTTTGAACTCGTGGTTGCCGGTGACGCACAGGGCGTTCCCGGACGCCACCATGCCCATCACCAGGCGCAGCACGCCCGGGGTATCGGGGCCGCGGTCGACCAGGTCGCCGACGAACACCGCGGTGCGGCCGTCGGGGTGGCGGGCGTCCACCGGGCGATCCGCGTCGTCGCGGGTCAGGACGTAGCCGAGCTCGCCCAGCAGCGTCTCCAGTTCGCTCCGGCACCCGTGCACGTCGCCGATCACGTCGAACGGGCCGGTGAGATCGGTCCGGTCGTTCCACAGCCGTTCGTCGCGGATGGTCGCCGCCTCGACCTCTTCCGCGCCGCGCAGCACGTGCACGGTGCGGAAACCCTCGCGCTCCAGGAACTTCAGCGAACGTTTCAGGTCGCGCTGGTGGCGGCCGACCACGTGCGGGCCCAGATCCGCGCGGTCCACCCGCTGGGCATTGCGCTGCACGCAGACGTTCTCGGGGACGTCCAGCACGATCGCCACCGGCAGCACGTCGTGGGCGCGCGCCAGCTCCACCAGCGACTGCCGCGCCTTGGGCTGCACATTGGTGGCGTCGATGACCGTGCGCAGGCCGCGCCGCAGCCGCACGCCCGCCACGTGGTGCAGCAACTCGAACGCGGCCGCCGTGGCCGACTGATCGGCCTCGTCATCGCTGACCAGGCCGCGATAGGCGTCCGAGGACAGCACCGCCGTCGACCGGAAATGCTTGTGCGCGAACGTGGACTTGCCCGAACCGCTGCTGCCGATCAAGACGACCAGCGACAGCGCCGGGACGGACAGTTCTGCCATTACGCGGCTCCCTTCTCGTCGCCGTCGTGGTTCTCGGTGAACCCGTTGTTCCTGGTGAACACAGCCATCTGTGTCGAGGCCCCCACTTCCGCATCCACAGGCCCCACCGGCTCGAAGCGCACGGCATATCCGTACGCCGCACCGACCCGGTGTGCCCAGTCCGCGAATTCTGCCCTGGTCCACTCGAATCGGTGATCCGAATGCCGGAACGCACCCGCGGCCAGACCGTCGTAGCGGACGTTGAACTCGCTGTTCGGCGTGGTCACGACCACCGCGCCCGGGGTCGCCGCCCCGAACACCGCCTGCTCCAACGCCCGCAACCGGGTGGCGTCGACGTGCTCGATCACCTCCATGAGCACCGCCGCGTCATACCCCTTCAGCGAGGCGTCGGTGTAGGTCAGGGCGCCCTGCCGGACCGTGACCCGCCGCGCCTGCCACTCCGGCAGTCGCCGCACCCGTCGCGCCGCGATCTTCAACTCGCGCATCGAGACATCGATGCCGACGATCTCGCCGAACGCCCGGTCCGCCGCCAGCTCCAGCAGCAGCGCGCCCTGACCGCATCCGAGATCGAGCACCCGGCTCGCCCCGGTCGCCAGCACGGCCCTATGCACGGCGGCGCGGCGCAGCACCGCCAGTGACGGGGCGCGCTCCTCGGTCTCGGCCGACTCGGTCGCGTCGCCACCGCTTCCAGCAGCGGCATCGCCCGTCGCTTCAGCGGCGGCATCCGCCGCGTCGTCGTCGGCATCCGCCTCGATCGCGTCGAGCTCTTCCGGGGCTGCGTCGTCCAGTTCGGCCAGGCGGGCCAGAGCGGCGCGGACCAGGGTGTGGCGGCGCGTCAGATAGCGGCGGGTGATCCATTCGCGTTCCGGGTGGCCGGTGAGCCAGCCCGCACCGAAGCGCAGGAGCTTGTCGATCTCGGCGGCGTCCAGCCAGTAGTGCTTGCTGCCGTCGAGGACGGGCAGCAGGACGTACAGATGGGCCAGCGCGTCGGCCAGGCGCAGCGTGCCGGTGAGTTCGATCCGGACGTAGTGAGAGTCGCCCCACTCCGGAAAGGCCGGATCCAACGGTAGGGGAGTGGCCACGACCGTCCAGCCGAGCGGCGCGAAGACGCGCTCGGCGTACTCGGGACCGCCCTTGCACGGGACCGCCGGAAGTTCGATGCGCAGGTCCAGGGGCGTCTCGGTCAGCTCCGGGCGCTGGGCGCAGCGGCCGTGCAGCGCGGTGCCGAACACGGTCGAGATCGCCACGGACAGCAGCGACGACGCCGCGTACGGCCGGTCGTTCACGTACTGGCCGAGGCTGAAATCCGGTGTGCCCTTGTGCTTTCCGCGCACCAACTGTACGGGGTCGATCTCCAGCAGCAGCGCCACGGTGCAGCGGTCGTCGCTCGCCTCCGGGTAGAGGACGTGCGCGACACCGTAGGACTGCTCGAAAGTCTGTCTGCGCGAAGGATTCTTGTGCAGCAGGTACCCCAGATCGGTGGCGGGCCACTCGGCTCCCACGGGGCGCGTACAAGAGATCGTCACCAGCATCCTGAGATGCTCCCGTAGGCCATGGGCGGTCGCAAACACTTTTCCGTCTACGGAAGCCGTTGCGGCGGGCCCGAATTGTCACGGACCGGTCGCGATGTCCCGATAACCGGTTGCCGCGGGTAATCGGTGCGCCCACACTCGAAATCAAGCGGCTACGGGGGTGGCGGTATGCGCCGAGGTGATCCGACGAACCGGCGAGGGAATGCCGGACGACTTCCACTGGTGTCCGTCGCGGTGCTGGTCAGCGCCTGCGCCATCGCGGGCGCACCGCGGGCGGCCACACCGGAACTGCGCTCCCTGGATCTGGGCGGCTACAGCGGCCGGCCACTCGCGGCGCCCGGGGGCACCGGCGAAACCTATGCGCGGCTGCTGGAATCGGTGCGCATGGCCGACGCCGTCGTCTCGCCGCGCGACGTCGACCCCACCCTGTCCCGGCTCTCGGCCATCCCGGTGCCGACGCCGACGGACGCGGTCGGCATCCTCGCCGAGGCGACCCGGCCGACCCTCACCGCGCACGGCATGCTGGCCGGATTCAGCATCGGCGGCACCGACGACCCGAGCGGCAGCCCGACGGAGGGCGCGGCCACCGGACTGCGGATCACGGTGCTGCGCATGCGTGACCCCATGGCGGCCATCGACACCGCCCGCGAGATCGCCGCCGCCGACGCCGCGGTCAACCGCGACAATGTCACGGTCCCGTTCACCGAATATTTCGCGACACACGGGCATTGGCGTCCGAGGGTTCCGACCATGGCTGTGACGCTCGCCCACGGACCCTACGTCGTGAGCCTCTTCATCGTCGATCGCACCACCGACCGCGCCGCCATGAAGACCCTCGCCGCTCGCGCCTTCGACGCGGAACTCCCACGGCTGGAGGCCTTCACGGCCACCGCGCCCGAGGCGCTCCCGGCGCTGACCCTCGACCCGGACGGCATGCTGTCGCGCCTGCTGCCCGCCCAGCCCGGGCACTGGCCGTATCCCACGCTGTTCCAGGACGAATACGGCCTCATCGCGGGCTGGGGCGGGCCGCGGCGCGCCACCGGAGTCGTCTACGGCCCGGTCGTCGCCGGGCTGCTGATCGACCGTCCCGGTGAGGACAGCCTCGGGGTGCAGGCCGCGGCCATCACGGATTCCACACGGCTGCTGCGTTTTTCCGACGCCGTCAGCGCACGGCACGCGCTGCGGCGGCTCTCGGAGCCGACCGCCACCCGAACCGTCGCATCCGCGCCCGACGGCGTTCCGGAAGCCGTCTGCCTGCGCGATGCCGATGCCGCGGCGCACAACGAATTCACCTGCCTTGTACTGGACGGTCGCTATCTGGCCTCGGTGTCCGGCCCCACCGAATCGGCCGTCCACCAGATGGCCGCGGCCCAGTACGCCATCCTCGTCAGCGCCCGCTGACCACGCCCGGCGCTCCGCCGAAACCCTTGCGGGCGCGCCCCGACCGGCTCGACCGCCCGAAGCCGTGTAGGTTCGGCGCGGCGTCGCAATCTGTGCGGCAACCGGACTCGACGGACAGGAGCGGGAATGCGCTTGGTGGGCAAGGTCGGTGTGATCGGTGCGGTCGCGGCCGCCACGATGCTGGCGGCCGGTTGCGGCGGCAGCAGCGACAACAAGGCGTCGTCGACCACGACGACGACCGCCGCCGCCTCGACCAGCGCGGCCGCCACCACGGCCGCGAGCAAGGGCCGCGAGTGCACCGCCGAGGACATCAAGGTGGACGGCGGCTTCGGCACCGCGCCGACCATCACGCTGCCCGCCGACTGCGATCCGCCCAAGGAGCTCATCACCAAGGATCTGGTCGTGGGCAGTGGCCCCGAGGCCAAGGCCGGGGACAAGCTGAGCACCAACTACACGCTGATCACCTGGTCCAACCAGAAGAAGCTGGACAGCTCCTTCGACCGCGGCAAGCCGCTGCCCCTCACGCTGGGCGCGGGCCAGGTCATCAAGGGCTGGGACCAGGGCCTGGTCGGCATCCAGGAGGGCAGCCGCCGGCTGCTCATCATCCCGCCCGCCCTGGGCTACGGCGACCGCCCGCCGAGCGGCATGAAGCCGGGCGAGACGCTGGTCTTCGTGACCGACGCCGTCAAGGTCGGTAGCTGAGATAAACCGCCAGTACCAGGGCGACCGGTCCACCGACCGGCCGCCCCGGTGCGCTGTGCGGCATGCGGGCGCCCCCTGCGCGACGACCGGTTACACGGCCCCCCGGGCCGTCAACTAACCTGGTCGGGATGCGTTCGGGGGGAACCTAGACGTCAACCATGAACAACGAACAAGGAGCATGTCCGTGAAGAGCACCGTCGAGCAGCTGAGCCCGACTCGGGTCCGCATCAATGTCGAGGTGCCCTTCGAGGAGCTCAAGCCGGACTTCGACCGCGCCTACAAGGCTCTCGCGCAGCAGATCCGTATCCCCGGCTTCCGTCCGGGCAAGGCGCCGGCCAAGCTTCTCGAGGCCCGTGTCGGCCGTGGCGCCGTGCTGGAGCAGGTCGTCAACGACGTGCTGCCCAAGCGCTACAGCGAAGCCGTGATCGAGACCGAGGTGAAGGTCATCGGTCAGCCGGAGATCGAGATCACCAAGATCGAGGACGGCCAGGAGCTGGCCTTCACCGCCGAGGTCGACATCCGCCCGGAGATCACCCTGCCGGACTTCTCGAACATCAAGGTCGAGGTCGACCCGATCGAGATCACCGACGCCGACATCGACGAGCAGCTGCAGTCGCTGCGTCAGCGCTTCGGCACCCTGACCGCGGTCGAGCGGGCCATCGAGAACGGCGACTTCGTCTCCATCGACCTGTCCGCCACCGTCGACGGCGAGGCCGTCGAGGAGGCCTCCACCACCGGCCTGTCCCACGAGGTCGGCTCCGGCCAGCTCATCGAGGGCCTGGACGAGACCCTGATCGGCCTCAAGGAGAGCGAGTCCAAGGACTTCACCTCCAAGCTGGTCGCCGGTGAGCACGCGGGCAAGGAAGCCGTCATCACCGTGACCGTGCAGTCGGTCAAGGAGCGCGAGCTGCCCGAGGCCGACGACGAGTTCGCCCAGCTGGCCAGCGAGTTCGACACCATCGACGAGCTGAAGGAAGACCTCAAGACCCGCGTCGAGCGCGTCAAGAAGGTCACCCAGGCCGGCGAGATCCGCGACAAGGTGCTCGAGCAGCTGCTCGAGACCGTCGAGATCCCGCTGCCCGAGGGCGTCGTCAAGGCCGAGATCGACGCCGTCGAGCACGACGCCGTCCACGGCTTCGACCACGACGAGGCCAAGCTGGCCGAGGCGCTCGAGGCGCAGGGCTCCTCGCTCGAGGAGTTCAAGGCCGACACCAAGCAGGCCGCCGAGAAGTCGGTCAAGACCCAGCTGCTGCTGGACGCCGTCGCCGAGGCCGAGAACACCCAGGTCGGCCAGGACGAGCTGTACGAGCGGATCATCTTCCAGGCGCAGCGCTACGGCATGAGCCCGGACCAGTTCATCCAGCAGATCCAGCAGGCCGGCCAGCTCGGCGCCGTCTTCGCCGACGTGCGTCGCGGTAAGGCCCTCGCCGGTGTCGTGGTCCAGGCCGCCGTCACCGACACCGCCGGCAACACCGTGGACACCGCCGAGATGTTCGGCAACCCGGCCGAAGAGGCCGAGGAGGTCTCCGCCGAGGAGCTGGCGACCGTCGCCGACGCCACCGAGGCCACCGAGGCCGAGGCCGAGTAAGAATTTCATCTCACCCCTGTGTACGGGGGTTCTCGGGG